>JBBQOA010000055.1:0-13247 GCA_038330465.1 Pyrinomonadales bacterium | reverse complement strand
GATCTGGTCGCGGCGGAAGCCGTTCGGATATTCGTCCGGATCGAAATCCACATCCCGATATAACCCGCGCTGACCGAACAGGTCGCGCCCAAAATAAACGCGATGACCGTCCACAATGCCAAAGGCACTTTGGGCAGCGGGTCGAATGCCGTTGAGGGGCGCAAAAATGCGTAAAGCAAACCGAGCAAGATTGCGACGACCAACGCCAAATAGCCGATCGTCGTATTTTGGCGTTTTAGAAATGCTTCCGCGCCTTCTTTGATGGCATTTGAAATGGTCTGCATCTCAGGCGTGCCGGCGTCGCGTTTCAGAACATTTTGAATCAAAAAGTAAGCGAAACCGATTGCCAGAAGACTGATACTAAGAACCAACCAAATTGGTAGTTGTTCCACGATAATTTATTCCTCTCTGTTAGTTTTGTTATGTCGAATTATGACGGACCTATCCGGTTTGGAAAATATAAATTGGATAAATAAACGACCGATTTTGCCGATCTCACGGCAAAGGTTCAAAATTTTAATAAAAATATATCAAGCCTTTATTAAAATTGTCTATCTGAACATTAAATTATTAAAAAACGATAAGCAAATTCAGATTATTTTTGCGGTCAGTCGCGTCTGCGTGAGTCGGCGTTTCTGACCTTTTCTAACAATCCGGAACAGATTTGGGATAGATATACGGTTCAGAACCATCTGCCGCAAGCGGATGGTTCTGACTAATTGTTCGATAAATAAAAAAGCCCCGATTTACGAGGCTTCTTTATGCATTAGCGAACAGTTGCGCGATTTTCTTAAAGTTTCTTTTCAGCCGAAACATCAACTGTTCTTTCCGCCTGAGCTTTTGGTTTTGCTTCAGTCGGAGATTTGTGATTTGAATTGATCGCGATATGCGGAGCAATGATCAGGGCGACAATACTCATCAGTTTGATCAAAATGTTCATCGAAGGTCCCGATGTATCTTTGAACGGATCGCCGACAGTGTCGCCGGTGACGCTCGCTTTATGAGCTTCGCCTCCTTTGTATTCCATTATGCCGTTGATCTCGACACCCGCTTCAAATGATTTTTTAGCATTATCCCACGCGCCGCCGGCATTGTTTTGGAACATTCCCATCAGAACGCCCGAAACGGTCACGCCGGCTAATAAACCTCCGAGAACTTCCGGTCCGAAGATAAATCCGACGACGACCGGAGTAATCAAAGCGATCGCGCCGGGAAGCATCATTTCTCGAAGCGATGCTTTGGTCGAAATAGCGACACATTTATCATATTCCGGTTTCGCTTTATACTCCATAATTCCCGGAATTTCTCTAAACTGCCGTCTGACTTCCTGAACCATCGCCATTGCCGCCCGCCCGACGGCGGCAATTGCCAGCGAGGAAAAGATAAACGGAATCATTCCGCCGACAAATAATCCTGCCAGAACATCTGCTTTATAGATATCAATTGAACTAATGCCGGCAAGACCGACATAGGCGGCAAATAATGCGAGCGCCGTCAGCGCGGCGGACGCGATTGCAAAACCTTTTCCGGTCGCGGCGGTCGTATTTCCGACAGCATCTAAAATATCTGTTCTTGCTCTGACTTCTTTTGGAAGTCGGCTCATCTCGGCAATTCCGCCGGCGTTATCGGCAATCGGTCCAAAAGCATCAATTGCGAGCTGCATCGCCGTGGTTGCCATCATTCCGGCGGCGGCAATTGCGACGCCGTATAAGCCGGCAAAGTAGTGAGATAAATAAATTCCCGATGCCAGAATAAGGGTCGGCACTAAAGTCGATTCCATCCCAACCGAAAGACCGCCAATAATATTTGTCGCAGCGCCTGTTCCGGATTGTTGAACGATTGAATTAACCGGACGTTTCCCCATCGATGTGTAGAATTCAGTCACGATACTCATCAGCGCGCCGACAATTGAGCCGACCAAGATTGCCAGAAAAACTCCCGTATTTGTGAAGTTATGACCTCTCAGAGACATATTTGCAGGCATCATCCACATGACAATAAAGTAACAGGCAATTGTCGTAATAATAACTGAGGTCCAATTCCCGATATTCAGTGCTTTTTGAACATTGCCTTTGTCATCGGAAATTCTAACGAGCGTAAAACCGATGATCGAAAATATAATTCCGAGTCCGGCAATCAGCATCGGAAGAAGCATCGGAGAAAGACCGTTAAAATTATCACTAACAACGATCTCACGCCCGAGAACCATTGTTGCAAGAATCGTCGCCACATAGGAACCGAAAAGATCCGCGCCCATTCCGGCAACATCGCCGACATTATCGCCGACGTTATCGGCAATAGTTGCCGGGTTTCTGACATCATCTTCAGGAATTCCCGCTTCAACTTTACCGACGAGGTCTGCGCCGACGTCCGCCGCTTTCGTATAAATACCGCCGCCGACTCTAGCAAAAAGAGCGATTGATTCTGCACCGAGAGAAAATCCGGCAAGCACCTCGATCGCTTTTTCCATCGCCACGCCGTTGACCGTTGCGCCGGGAACATTCAGAACATAGATATGATAGAAGATGATAAATAAAGTACTCAGACCTAAGACCGCGAGACCGGCAACACCAAGTCCCATCACCGTCCCGCCCGTAAAGGCTACTTTGAGTGCGCCTTTAAGATCAGTTCTGGCGGCTTGAGTTGTTCGAACATTTGCTTTGGTCGCAATATTCATCCCAAAGTATCCGGCAGTCGCGCTTAATACCGCGCCGATGAGAAATGAAATTGCGATCACCGGAGAAGAAGTTTCAACTAATGTTCCGGACCACCCAAGAATAATTGCCGCAACGATTGCAAAATAAGTTAAAATTTTCCACTCGGCTTTTAAAAACGCCATCGCGCCTTCAGCAATATAGGTTGAAAGTTCAACCATATTTTCATCGCCGGTTGCTTGTTTGCTAACCCAAGAAGATTGAATTGCCATCACAACCAACCCCAAAATCCCTAATGCCGGGATCAGATAAAGAATTATAGACTCCATTAAAAAATCACCTGTTTGTATAATAAATTACTGTAATAAATCCGTAGAATATTAACTATTTATATAACCTGTTTCAAAGAATTTGGAATTCTCGCCAAGTCTTTATCAAAGGATACAAAATATCAAAAATTCCATTGCCTCGATCTAGTCGAATTAAATCCTAAATTAAAACCAAATCAAAAAGAATGTGAAACCGCTCGCCAAGACACTAATTTAATAAGAACCAACCAAATTGGCAGTTTTTTCGCGATATTATATTCTTCTCTGTTAGTTTTGTTATGTCTCGAATTATGCCCGCCTTATCTTTATTTCTTTGTTAAGGAAAGATTACCTAAATAAGGCAAAAGGGTAATTATTGCCGATTTTGTGGCAAAGATTCAAATTGGCTGGGCAATTCACGTATAAATTTACGGAATTTTTTTCGCATTAGACGTTTTTTCTGCTATATTTTTGAAAATAACGATCAATAAACCGAAATTTTCGGTCTATTAGCTTCTTCAAATAATTTTTTTCACCGGCATTTTTTACGGAGGGCTCAATGGAAAATTTTTTATCCGGACTGACAATTTTCTTAACAATTTTTTTATTTTTACAAGTGAAAGCGGACGCCGCCGGGGTTTCAGACCCGACTTTCGGGATCAACGGCAGTGCTTCGATCACCGTCGGCGATCAATCGTGGGCAACGGCTTCGGTTCTTCAACCGGACGGAAAAATTTTGGTTCTCGGTCGCATTGGCAACGGCAAATCGCAGGATACGGTGCTCGCGCGTTTTAATGCCGACGGCTCGCTCGACAGCGGTTTCGGCATTGGCGGACAGGTCATTACAGCATTTTCTCCCGGTTATGAAAATGTCAATGATGCAGCTGTACAAAGCGACGGTAAAATTGTTGTCGTCGGAAATTTTTATTCGCCCGTCACGCAATCGATAGATTTTCTGGTGGCGCGTTTTAACCAAAATGGAACGCCCGATCAATCTTTCGGGACAAACGGCATCGTTGGCGTTAATCAATCGGTCACGGATGTTTTCAATGCGGTTGCCATTCATCCTGACGGCAAAATTGTTGCCGTCGGCGGCACTTCGCAAAATAATGGAGAAGCGGCGATTTTGCGCTTTAATCCAAACGGGACGCTCGACGAAAGTTTTGGCAAGGGCGGCTTGCTCTTCAAAAATTATCCGAATATGCGAGGCGAAAGCTTTTATACAGTTGATATTCAGCCGGACGCGTCGCCCGTCGGGCGGATCCTCGTCGGCGGACAAGGAACTCCTTCTGTTCCGTCTGCTTTTACTTTAAGTTTTTTATCGTCGCTTTATTATTCGAACGGTTCCGAATGTCAGGATTTTGGAACGCAGTGCGTTGTCTATTTCGGATCGGGCGGCATCACGCCAAGGCTCGATGTCAAAGTTTTACCGGATGGCAAAATTTTGACCGTGAGCGACGGAACGCGCCGTTTTTTTAGCAACGGGGCAATTGACACAAGTTTTGCGGGCGGCGATTTCGGCAGTAAAATTGCCGTCCTTGCCGACGGGAAATTCATCATCGGCGGCTCGGTTTTCACGAATTTTAACACCGCACTTTACTCAAACAACGGGCGTTTTATCGGCAGAGCGTTAAATTTGAGTGCGACCGATATTTTCGTGCAGCCCGACAACAAGATTGTTTTTATCAATTCGACGGGAACTGATTTTATTGTCACGCGGCTGATTGCCGTCACCTCGCAGGCGACGCGGCTTGCCGATTATGATGATGACGATAAAACGGACATTGCGGTTTTGCGCCCGTCAAACTCGACTTTGTATGCATTGCGCAGCAGCAATGGTCTGGTCAGTTATAACGCGGGCGAAACGGGTTCTGAAATCCGGCGCGTCATTCCGGAAAAATTTGACAGTTTGCTGTTTTTTCCGTTTATTTATTGGCGAACTGACGGCAATCCCAAACCTGTCCAGGGAATTTTCTGCGGCACCGATGGTGCGAACCGGGAATGTGTTCCGTGGGGCAAGTCGGGTGATATTCCGGTCGGCGGCGATTATGACGGCGACACCGTCACGGATTTCACCGTGTTTCGTCCCTCAGACGGCACCTGGTACGTTTACCAAAGTTCCGATAATCAATTTAGCGCCGCGCAATGGGGAACCGCCGGCGATAAGCCGGTTCCTGCCGATTATGATTACGATGGCAAAACCGATTTGGCGGTTTATCGTCCTTCGACAGGCGTTTGGTGGATTTTGCGTTCGTCCGACGACAGTTATTTTACGATTCCGTTCGGGCTTCCCGACGATATTCCGCTGACGGGCGATTATGACGGCGACGGACGCGCCGATTTCAGCGTTTACCGCCCCAGCGAAGGCAATTGGTATCAGCTTTTGACGACGGGGGGGTATCGCGTCGTCAGGTTCGGAATTTCAACCGACATTCCCGTCCCCGGCGACTACGATGGCGACGGGCGCACCGACATTGCCGTTTTTCGCAGCGGTTTATGGTATTTGCTGCAAAGCACCGAAGGCTTCAAAGTCGTCCAATGGGGAATTGCAACCGATACTCCGGTGGCGATTCGCTATGATCAATAAAATTAGTTGATGAACAAAAACCGTTAAAGACAGGAAAATTATAATCTTTAACGGTTTTTGCGAACAATTATGCAAAAAAACTATTTCTTTCTTACATATTTCAAATCATAAGTCACCGTCCAAGTTTTGCCGTCATCGTTCGAGGCTTCGAAAAGCTGCCGGACGGTGTTTTCGTCAAGTTTGGTGAAAGTCAATTTTTGCAAAGTCTTTTTGCCGTTCGCGATGGTTTCGCCTTCAAAACGCATCGCCCCGTCCTTGAAATTTCCCGCGTAGCGGAGCGCGCCGCCGCCCGTGCCGATCCACGATTGATACCATTTATCGGTGCCCGAATCATAGAAATTGATGCTTTTGCCGTCGCCCGCGACGGCGCTTGTCCAGTTTTCCAGAAGTCCGCAGCCGTCCGAAAAAAGCTGCACCGAATTGGTTCCCGCTTTTTGTCCAGCCGGATTAAAAACGTCCCATTCGCCGACCCAGAAATCAAACTGCCGCGCTTCCGCCGAATAAATGCACGGACGTTTTTGATGATCGGCAAGTTCGGTCATTTTCTGAAACCGCGCGTCTTTGCGAATATTTGCAAGGTCTTCGTCGGTTTCGAGATTGACCGTAAAAGCCGCGCCGTTCGTTAAAGCTTTTTCGAGCCATTCAAAAGATTTGTCGGCTTGATTGAGCCGCGCATAACCGCAGGCGATGTTATACATCGAATTCGGATTCTGCGCGATCGCCACATTTTTCTCAAAGGCGGCGATCGCCTGTTCGTATTTTCCCAAAGAATGCAGCGACATTCCTAAGAAATACCAAGCGCGTCCGTTCTTCGGCTCGTCTTTCAAAACTTCGCCGAAAGCTGCCGCCGCCGCCTCGAATTTTTGCTGTTTGAATAATTCGCCCGCCGCCGCCATTTTCGGCGAAGGCGTCGGCACTTGCTGGGCGTAAAGATCATCTGCGAAAAATCCGATAAATATAAAAAGTGCGATTGCTATTAAAAACTTCTCCATCATTTTTTCTCCTTCAAAAACAACTATTCTTTGCTTCGATACATCTTTTCTTACGTCATATTAAACACAGCGACGGCAGACAAATGAACGGGGTTTGTTCGCCGAAAAAGCGAAAATGAATGCGGTTTTCATCCATTAGCGAATAAATTTTCTCGGTTTCTTGAAAAATTAAAAGCGCCGCTTCCGAAGGCGGGATCAAACTCACCTCGCGTCCGCAATCTTCGCACCACGTTCGGATAAAATGCCGCCGATGCTTGATAACATAAACTTCGGTGGTTTCGATGACGACTTCGGTGCGGATTTTTCGCATAAAATTACTGGTCTGTTTCGCCAGTTTGTTTGAAAAATATTGTGAAAGACACGCGCAATTTATTTTGAAACTGCCGTCTCTTTCCGTCGCAAATTAAGTGTGTTTCAAACAACTTAAGTTATAATGAGGCAAGCCCAAGTGCTTCACGTTGCTGTCTGTCCTGTTTTGCTACTTAGTTCTCGCCTCATCGAAAATAAGTTTAGAAAAATTTTCTTCGGAAAGTCTTGAAAGATTTTTGAAATTTTCTTGAAAGATTTATCAAACCTTTTATGAGTAACAAAACATTGACTTTATACGAATTTGACGAGTTTCGTGTCGATCCCGATCAGAAATGTTTATGGCACGCCGACACACTTGTTTCGCTGACGCCGAAGGCTTTTGAAACGCTTCTCGTGCTGCTCAAACATCGCGGCGAGATCGTCGGCAAAGACGTTCTTTTGGACGAAGTTTGGGCGGATACGTTTGTCGAAGAGTCGACGCTCTCGCAAAATATTCTGACTTTAAGAAAAACTCTTGCCGCATTTCAAAAAGACAAACAATTCATCGTGACCGTTCCGCGGCGCGGTTTTCGCTTTGTCGCCGAGGTCAAGGAAATCGTCGGCGACGAAGAATTTTTCATCGTCGAAAAACGCACGCGAACGCATATCGTCGCCGAACAAATCCACGATTCAAACGACGCCGAAAAACAGGAAACAGCGATCGTCACAAATTCGCGTCCGCCAAAAACTTTTGCCCGCAAATATCTGATCTTCGGCGCGGTTTTCGGCGGTTTGATGCTTTTAACGGCGACATTTTTCGTTCTGCGATCTTTTCTGAAAGCGCCGAATCTTGCCGAAACGAAATTTCAAAAATTCAAAACCAGCGATCTTTTTTCCGATGCCGACATCGAGCGCGCAATTATTTCGCCGAACGGGAAATATCTGGCGCTCGTCAAACAAACGGGTGCCACCAAATCTTTGATCATTCGCCAGATCGAAGAAGCCAATTCGCTCGAAATCGTGCCAAAATTTGACGGCAGCTTTATCGGCATCGCTTTCGCGCCCGAAAGCGATTACGTTTTTTATTCGGTTTATCCGAAAGGCTCAAAACAAGGCGAGCTTTACAAAATCCCGATTCTTGGCGGCGCGGCGCGGCAAATCGTCAAAGACATTGACAGTCCGGTCGCGGTTTCGAGCGACAAGAAAAAAATCGCGTTCGTGCGCCGTTATCCGAACGAAAAAGAAACGGTTCTGATAATTTCCGACACCGACGGCAAAAACGAACGAAAATTAGCCGTCCGCAAATTCGGCGAAGGTTTCCAAAACGCGGCTTTTTCGCCCGACGGAAAAATCGTTTCGTGTACGGTTTTTTCCAGATCGAGCATCGAAAAGCCGATGGAAATCATTCTCGTCAACACGGAAAACGGGGCGCAGCAATCACTAACGCCGCGCAATTGGACATGGATCGGTCAAACGGCGTGGCTCAAAGACGGAAGCGGAATTGCCTTTGTCGCCTTCAGCAAAGAAACGCCGAATCTAACCGACGAAGTTTGGTTCGTGCCCTTTCCCGGCGGCGAAGCGCGGCTTTTGGAAAACGGCGTCAACGGCGTTTTCGGCATCAGCCTGACCGACGACGGAAATTCGCTCGTCACCGTCAAGTCAAACAAAATAACGAGTTTGGCGGTCAGTCCGCTTGATGATTTAACAAAGACAACGATGCTCCTGACCAAAAACGGCGACGAAAGTTTGTTGCCGCTCGGCGCCGATTGGACAACGGATAACAGAATCGTTTATTCGAGCATCAATAATGGCAACGCCGACATTTGGATCATAAATTCTGACGGCGCAGGGCAAAAACAATTGACATCCGACGCCGGTGCCGATGTTTCGCCGAAACTTTCACCCGACGGAAAATATATATACTTTTTATCGAATCGTTCGGGAATAATGAGCATTTGGCGAATGAATGTTGACGGCACGAATCCGCAAAAGATCACCGAAAATCAAGACGTTTTTTCGCTCGATCCGGCGCCTGACGGCACGGAAATTTTCTACACGGCGCGCGCCGAAAATATTTATATTCAAAAGCTCTGGAAAGTTTCCGCCGACGGCACCGCGCCGGAACAATTGACCGAACAGGCGGCATTTATGCCGAAATCCGCGCCTGACGGAAAAACGATCGCCTGTTATTTTCCCGACGCCGCAAGCGGAAATCTGCGGCTTACGCTGCTTTCCGCCGAAAACGGCGCGGTTTTACGGCAGATCGAAACTCCGCCGGGCGAAGGTTTCGGATTATTTGATTGGAAAAAAGACGGGCAAAATTTGTTCTTGACAGTCAAACAAAACGGCGCGACGACGCTTTGGCTTCAGCCGATCGACGGCAAAACGCCGCCGACAAGATTAAAAGATTGGCAAAACGAAAGTTTCTTTCGGCTGAATGTTTCGAAAGACGGCAAAAATCTGTTTTACGAAAAAGGCGTCGCGACCAACAGCGTTCTGCTTTTGCGCGACGTTTCGACTGAAAAATAATTGGCGGCAATACATTTAATGTTGCGAAACCGTTTGAAAACTATGAAATGGAACGCGGATTTTCGCATTGATTCGCTTTCTCTTTTTTTCATCAGGGTTTCGAACTCGTGTCTTCGTCGTCCTCGTCTTCATCTGCCAGCGAAATAGACCTGACCTGCCGCCCGAGCAGTTTCAGTTCCGGTAAACCATTTTCTTTTAACTGTCGTTTTATTTCGGGAAGATCTTGTTTTTCAATAGTTTGCCAGCGTTCGATGATTGATTTCGAATCGATTACGACCTGCCGTGCGGCGGTTTCGACAACGGGCGTCGGCGCGGCATCGACTTCCTGCAATTTATCAAAGAGCGTTTGCAGATTGTCCAGCAAACTGAGCGAAAGAGGCGTTCCCGGTCGGCGATTGGCAGCGCCGGAAAGCGCCGATAGTTTTTTCTCCAATCCTTCGATTTGCGCGGCAAGCGACGTTTGTCCGGCGCGTTTTTTGATGTCATCTAGTTGGACGGATAATTGCCCGAGCTCGGCATTGATCGGTTCGAGTTTGAGCCACGCATCATAAAGCTCTTTTGAAAGATCGAATTGTTTTCGCAGATCGGCGGGCGCGAGCTTGACGCGCGGATCGATTTTGACCGTCAAAGGCTGTGTGTAAGTTTTGCCACCGACCGTTAAAACGACCGAATAATTGTCCGGCATGACCCACGGCGAAGTCTGCATCGGCGCGGTATTGCCGTAAATCGCGGCGATCGGATAGCCGGTTTCGACATTCGGTACCGGCGCGAAATGCAGATCCCATAAAAAGCGATGCATTCCGGCTTTCGCCGACAAGATCTGGGGCGGGCGAATCCAGTAAGCCGGGACGTTTCCGGTGTCTTTGACCGGCGTCGATTTATCCGCGCTCGAATAACGCCGGACGAGATTTCCTTTCGCGTCTTTGATCTCGAGCGTCACATTTTCGACGGTTTTATCCAAATAATAATCGATCATCGCGCCGTCGGGCGGGTTTTCTCCGGTCGGTTCATCGGGCGGCAGCGGCGTGTCGGTATTAAAATTCCAGCGCACGCGTAAAGCCGTCTGCGGTTTGAAAAGCGTCGTTTGAACTTTCTCGCCGAGTTGCCGGAGCGGCGTGATATTGTCGAGAATCCAAAATCCGCGTCCGTGCGTTCCGACCGCCAGATCATCGTCTTTGATAATCAGATCTCTGACGGAAGTTGCCGGCATATTAAATCGCAGCGACTGCCAATTTTCGCCGTCGTCAAACGAAACATAAACGGCGCGTTCGGTTCCCGCAAACAGCAAGCCTTTTCGCTGCGGATCTTCGCGGACGACATTGACCGTTTGCCCGGACGCGATGCCGCTGACGATTTCCTTCCAGCTTTTGCCGCCGTCGTGCGTCCGGTAGATATGCGGGCGGTTATCGTCAAGCCGCAATGCATTGACCGCCGCATAAGCTGTGTCCGCCGCGAAATGTCCGGCTTCGATGATCGAGATCTTTTGCCACGCCGTAATTTGCGGCGGCGTGATATCTTTCCAGTTTTTGCCGCCGTCGGTGGTCAGATGGATCAAACCGTCGTCGGTTCCGACCCAAATTCGGTTAATATCCTGAAACGAAGGGGCGATCGTGTAGATCACGCCGCGTTGGCTCGGTTTTGCCGCCGGAAAGGTCTTGTATTTTCCCGTGCTCGCCGGAATTTCCCAGTTTTTTCGCGACAGATCTGGGCTGATCTGCATCCAGTCGTTCCCGCCGTCCAAAGTTTTCCAGAGCGTATTGCCGGCAAAATAAAGCGTCTTATTATCGACCGGTGAGAAAATGAGCGGCTCCGTTCGAATCATTCTGAGATCGGGCGTGCGCAGCGCTTTCGGCATGATATTTTGCGTCTGCCCGGTTTTTCGGTCATAACGCGTCAATTTTCCGCCGTAAACGATGTCGGGATTGAGCGGATCGGCAACGACATAGCCGTATTCTTCGGCACCGACGGGCGTCCAATCACGAAAAGAGATCGCGCCGTAATTGCCGCGGCTCGCGATACAAACCGAACCGCTTTCCTGCTGACCGCTGCACAGTCGATACGGAAAAGCGTTGTCCGCCGAGACGTGATAAAGCTGGGCGGTTGGCTGGTTATACCACGAACTCCAGCTTTTTCCGCCGTTGAGCGTGATAATTGCGCCCTGATCGCTGCCGAGCAGCATAATCTCGCTATTGCTTGGATTGATCCAAATATTCTGATAATCGTCGCCGCCCGGCGCGCCGCGAAAGGCGTTCCAGGTTTGACCGGCATCGGTCGATTTCCAGGTGACGACGCTCGCGACATAAATTACATCGGAATTTTTCGGGTCAAATTGCAGATCGCCCAGATCGCCGGACGCGATCCGAATCGCCGGACGCGCATCGGTCTTGACCGGCGACCACGTTTCGCCGGCGTCGTCGGAGCGGTAAAATTTGGTGTCGTCGGGTGTTCTGACGGCGGCAAACAATCTTTTCGGATCGCTCGGCGCGACCGCCAAACTGGCTTGCGTAATTCCGGCGGGTAAACCTCTTGTTAATTGATTCCACGTTTTGCCACCGTCGATCGATTTGAAAATCCCGCCGTTCGTCCCGTCAAACCGCGCGTTTTCCCATGCTCCTTCACGTGATTCCCAGAGCGAAGCATAAACAATGCGCGAATCGTTCGGGTCGATCACGACGTCCCAACCGCCGACATTTTCATCATTGCCGAGAACTTTTTCCCAAGTTTTGCCGCCGTCGTCCGAGCGGTAAATTCCGCGTTCGTCGTTGGCGCCGTAAGGATGTCCGGCGACTGCCGCCAAAACGATATTTTCATTGCGCGGGTCAACGGCGATTTCGGCGATCTGCTGACCGTCGCGCAAACCTTCGAGATGCGTCCACGAATTTCCGGCGTCGGTCGATTTATAGATACCGTCGCCAACCGATAAGTCCGGGCGATGAAGTCCTTCGCCGCTGCCGGCATAAATAATGTTTGGATTGGAAACCGAAACGGCGATCGCGCCGATCGAACCGGTCGGTTGATCATCGAAAATCGGCAACCAGCTGCGCCCCGCGTCGGTTGTTTTCCAGACGCCACCATTGTTTTGCGCCATATAAAACACATTCGGCGCGCTCGGCACACCGGCGACGGCACGCGTTCGTCCGGCGCGAAACGGACCGATGTTGCGCCAGTGAAAGGCTTGTTTGAAGTCTTCATTGACTTGTTGTGCATGGACGGTCAATTGAACGGTAATGACAAAAGACGCAATAAATGCGGCGGCGATAAAATTTTTCAGCATATCAATCACGCTCGGAATGTATTAGACATCTTTCCAATATAAAGAGTTGAGAAATTCAACCGGAATTTTAACGCTACGGCGCCAAGACGCCAAGACCGGAAAGATAAATTTAGCGAAAAGGCGCAAAGTGCAGCCAAACTCGCTTGGAATTTGAAGCATTTTCAGAAATTCAACGATTTCTTTTCAAAATCCTTTTGCGGCTTGGCAACTTGGCGGCTTGGCGTTAAAAAAACTATACGCCGAATTACGTCGTTTGTTAAATAACGGAGTCATACCGAAACCGATAATTTCTCGATTGCCGGACTGCTTGTTCAAATATTAAATTTAGTCTTTAGGCGGACTTTGGTATTTAATTTTTTTCGCGTTCCATCAATTCGATAAATCGTTTGAAAAGATACTCGGAATCGTGCGGACCGGGCGCGGATTCGGGGTGATATTGAACGGAGAAGATCGGCAGCAGTTTATGTCGAAGTCCGGCAACCGTTTGGTCGTTGAGATTGATATGCGTGACTTCGACCGTTTCGGGCAGAGATTTTGCGTCAACGGCAAAGCCGTGATTGTGCGCGGTGATCTCAACTTTGCCGGTCGTTAGATCCATGATCGGTTGATTGCCGC
>JBBQOA010000054.1:0-13267 GCA_038330465.1 Pyrinomonadales bacterium | reverse complement strand
GCACTCCGATTAATTCGCCAGCAGTATCAAAAGTGCGGATGACCCAAAAGCGGGGGAGATGCTGAAATACTAATTCGTTGGTAAGCAAGAAATAGTTAGTAGCTGAGCTTTCAAGAAAAGTTTATAATCCAATTGTTTGATTTGCATTACAAAAATCTCCTCCACTTTTTTTCACTCTCACGGGCAATGCCAGGATATAATTATTGAGGATGATGAAGTCAGCGCCATGCCAATTTCTGGATTACATTTTGCAGATGTCCGATAATGCGTTTCAATTATCGGACAAATCAAATTGAAAAATTCTTATTTGCTCAATTTATGATTCTTTTTCAGCTTCATACGATTCTTGAGAAAATAAAATTCTCTCGTTTTGGATTTAATTATCCGGCAGGGTGAAGCTTGAGCCATTCGGCGCGAAGCAGAAAACTTCCTTCCGTGACGACTTTATCGCCGACGTTCACGCCTTCCAGAACAATATACTTTCCACTTGTTTCCGTGCCTAAATGCACTTGTTTCAAAACAAAAACATTCGTTTTATCGGTGGTGAGAAAAACAACCTTTTGATTATTAAGTGTCTGCACAGAAGAACTCGGAACAACCGGCGCGGTCCGTTCCGCCATTCCGAGCGAGCCGAAAGCGACATTGACGTATTGCCCGATCTTAAATATCTGATTAGGGTTTTCGAGTTCGACCCGGATTTGCGCGGTGCGTGTCGTTTGATTGATATTCGGATCAATATATGTAACCTGCCCGCGAAAAACTCTGCCGGGAAATGCGTCGCTGGTGACGGTCGCGCCGCTTCCGCTGCGAATTTTTTGCATATCTCTTTCATAAACCTGAGCAATCACCCAAACAGTTCCAAGATTCGTAACCTTGAACAACTCTTTATTTGCCGAAGTTATTTCACCGGGATTAACGTTTCTTGCCGTAATCGTTCCTGAAACCGGCGCGTTGATGGGCAAATCGGAACTGACGCGGCGCGTTTGTTTGATTTGATTTACTTGTTGCGACGAAAGCCCTAAAACCAATAGTTTCTGCCGTTCGGCATCGGCTTTGGATTCGGCGGCTCTTAATTTAGTTAAAGCCGAGTCAATTTCGTTTTTTCTTTCAGGATTGATTTTCAAAAGCTGTTTTGCCCGTTCAAGCCGCTTGTTTGCCTCGTCGAGTCTGGCTTGCGCGGTTTCGAGTTTGGTCCGCGCCTGCTCGAATTCCAGACGGCTTGCCGCGCCAATTTCAACAAGTTTCTCGGTCCGTTTAAAGTTGCTTTTAAATTCGGTATTTTCGGCTTCGGCGGTTCTAACGAAAGATGTTGCTTGATCGAGTTCGGTGCGGGCTTCCTGTGAAACGTCCGAGAGTTCCAAAGCGCGATTATAGCGTTTATTTGCTTCATCAGCTTCGGCAACCATTGTTAAATAATTTGATTGCGTCTGTGCGAGTTCATCGCTATAAACAACTGCGACGGTTTCGCCTTGGCGGACAAATTCGCCAAGTTCTGCCGTCACATTTCTGACTACGCCGCCGACCAAAGAAAAAACGGGCGTTTCAGCATAAGCATTGGCTTGAACAACCCCGGTCGAGGTTGCCCCGGCAACATCTGTCGAAAGCATTTCGCCGACTGTTTCAAATTGAAGTTTGATTTGCTCGACTTGTTCGGGTGTCAGCGTCAAAGTTTCTTCTTTCGGTAAATTTGATGTTTCATCATTTGAATCGTTTTGCCCGAAATTGACATTTCGCGGTGCCGGAACTATTTTTCCCGTTTGATTGCCGCGGTTTGAAAATAAATAAATTGCAGCAAACCCAACGAGAACAAAAACCAGAATCAAAAGCGCGATAAAACGCGGTTTGGCTAAACGCCGCCATAAATTCGCGCCTTTACTTTCCGCTTCGATCTCGCCGATTTCAACTTTTTCAGACTCGGAAATATTTCCGGGAGAAGTGTTTTCTTCTTCAATTTTTGAATTCGGTTCTTTTTCTATATTCATTTTTTTATTAACTCCGGCGCGGCAATCGCGCGTAAGATCTCGACCCGAGCCAGATAAGTTTCAAGCTGCGCGGCAATAAAATCATTTTTTATTTCGATAAAGCGGCGTTGTTCGCCAATGTAATCAAGCAGTGTTTTCGAGCCGAAGTCGTAAGTTTGCCTGACGACTTCGAGATTCGTTTCGGCTTGCTTTTCAACACCGATGCGATAGATTTCCATTGCGCGAACGGCACGCGTGTAACGCACAAAAGCCGTCGCGACTTCGCGGCGCACGGTTAATTCGCCGAATTCCAAACGGTTTTGAGCGGCATTTTTTTCTAAAACGGCGGCTTCAATTGTGCCTTGATTTTTGTTGAAAACAGGTATTTGGAGAGTTACGCCGACATTAAATACATTGGCGAGTTCGCTAATGGGCGTTAATTGCCCATTATTGTCAAAACCTTTTTGCGGAAATCCCTGCCGCATCCGCTCGTATCCGACGCTCACGCTGGCATCAATTTTTCCGTCAACTTTTGCCTGTTCGATTCGAGCCCCAGACAAATCTACAAAGGCGCGCGCGGTTTGCAAGTCGGGGCGTTTTTTTAACGCCTGCTCGACGGCAACCGCTTGCGGAGGAAGCGGATCTATTAAATCGCTAAAATCTCCGCTCAGACGAAGCGGCGCATCCGGCGGCATTCCGATCAGATTTTTGAGTTCAAGCAGCGATATTTCTGCTCGCCCTTCGCTGGACTCTCGCATTGCGCGAATCCGGTTCAGCTCGACGAGTTCCATATTTTGTTCGAGCGGCGCGGTGCGTCCTTCCGTGACGCGGGCGGTAACTAAATAATAATTTTGCTTTGTAACGTCAAGGGTTTCCTCAATAAATGAAAGTTTCAAAGCGAATGTCAGACTCTCACCGAATTTCGAGCGGACTTCCGCCGCCAACAATCTTTCGCGGTTTGCCAAATCCTTTCGTCGAACCGCTGCCTCGGCTTCGGCGACTTTCACGCGCGCGCCGCGACGACCGTACAGTTCAAGCGGCAGCGAGCCTCTGATCATCAAACTCTTGGAGGGCGTGACTGGATTTTTCGCCGCGCCAAGTTCAAGCATCGGATTTGCCCGCAAATTCGCCTGCTTTACCAAGGCTTCCGAAGCTTCCACTTCGCGCCGCACAGCTTCAAGTTCCGTGTTGTTTTCGAGCGCGTAAGCGACAAGTTCATCCGCCGTCTTTCCGTTTTGCGCGTCAAGATACAACTTGACTGTTGAATCAACTTTCGGCGCAATCGGCGTGCTGCTGACATCAATCGATTGCGCCGGAGTTGTTTGTAAAGTCTGAAAAAGCAGCCCGAATAGCAAATATGCGGCGGTCAATAAATTTCGTTTCTTAATTGTTGGAAATATCATCGTCTTAATGTTTCTGTTTAATTTTAAAACCCATTTCAAGATCCGTTGTCTTCACCTCTAAAATTGCATCTTTACTTCGAAGTTTCCGCTCGTGAATCCAGAAGAAAATTACCGGCGTAACAATCAAAACGTGCAAAAGCGACGAAACCATTCCCCCCAAAACCGGAGTTGCCAGAGGTTTCATCACTTCTGAGCCCGCGCTCGCGCTCCACATAATCGGCAAAAGCCCTGCCACGACGGTCGAAACCGTCATGACCTTTGGTCGAAGTCGCAAAAGCGCGCCTTCAATCACCGCGTCTAACAATTCCTGACGGGTTAAGTTTCTGCCGAGTTCGGCGAGTTTTTTCTCGACCGATTCATTCAGATAAATGACCATCACGACGCCCGTCTGAACGGCAGTTCCGAACAGCGCGATGAACCCGACCCAGACGGCGACCGAAAAGTTATAGCCGAGAAGCCATTGCAGGTAAATCCCGCCGGTTAAAGCAAATGGCACCGCGAGAAGAACGTGAGCGGCTTCAAGTGCGGAATGATACGTCATATAAAGCAACCCGAAAATAACCAGTAAAACGACCGGCACGACGAGTAAAATTCTTTGTCGCGCCCGCCTTTGATTTTCGTATTCCCCGCTCCAGGTAATGTAATATCCGGCGGGCATCTGAACTTGATCTGCAATCGCCGTTTTTGCTTCTTCGACAAATGAGCCGACATCGCGCCCGCGAACGTTTAGCAAAACCGTTCCGCGCAACAAACCGTTTTCACTGGAAATCATCGTCGGACCTTCAACCGAGCGAATATCCGATAATTGTCCGAGCGGAACAGTTTCACCGTTCGGCGCGAAAACGGGAATTTGCCCGATCGCGGTTGCCGAAGTCCGAAATTCGGGCGCATAGCGAACTCTAATGGGAAAACGCTCGCGTCCTTCAATCGTGACGGAAAGATTTGTTTCGCCGATGCCTTTTTCGATCACATCTTGAATCATTCCGACATTGATGCCGTAACGCGCCGCCGCCTGACGATTGATGTTGATGTCAATATACGGCGCACCGCCGATTTGTTCGGGATAAACATCAGCCGCGCCCGGAACGGTTTTGACGACATCGGCAATCCTTCGTGAAACATTTTCAATTTCTTTCAGATCGCTGCCGAAAACTTTAATTCCAATTTCTGAACGGATTCCTGTCGCCAGCATCTCGATGCGATTGATGATCGGCTGTGTCCAAATGTTTGTCACACCCGGCATTTTCAATGCCGCATCCATTTCCGAAACGAGTTTTTCGCGTGTCATTCCCGCCCGCCATACTTCTTTCGGTTTCAAATGAACGATCGTTTCATTCATATTCGGCGGTGCCGGATCGGTCGAAGTGTCGGCGCGTCCGGCTTTTCCGACCGCCCATTCGACTTCGGGAAAACCGTGCAAAATTTCGTCCTGACGACTCATTATTTTCAAGGCTTCGTCAATCGAGATTGCCGGATCGGTAACGGGCATAAACATCACATCGCCTTCGTTCAAAGGCGGCATAAATTCATTTCCGATGGTGCTTGCCAGAAAAACCGCACCGGCAAACAGGCAAAACGCGAGTATTACGGTTGCGGCGCGATGTCCTAAAGCCCATAAAAGTGCCGGTTTGTAAAGACTTTGCAGAAACCGCATGACCGGATTCGATTCTTCCCTATGAACTTTTCCCCCGAGCAAAAATGTGCAGAGAACCGGCACAAGCGTGACGGCAATGATCGTCGCGCCGATCATTGCGAAAGTTTTCGTAAAGGCGAGCGGGTGAAAAAGTTTGCCCTCGCGCCCGGTAAGCGAGAAAACCGGAATAAAGGCGAGAATGATGATCGCCATCGAAAAAAAGATCGGTCGCCCGACGAGTTTTGTAGATTCGAGAACAGTTTCCCAGACTGCTTTCCGGTCTTTGGTATCGATTCCTTTTTTCTCAATAAATCGAAAGGCGTTTTCCGTCACGACGATTCCCGCATCAACAAGAACACCGATGGCAATCGCAATCCCGGCAAGCGACATCAGATTTGAACTGATCCCCATATAATGCATAAACAAAAATGAGGTCAGGACAGCGAGCGGCAAAGGAATCGTGACAATTAAAATCGAACGGAAATGCGCCAGAAAAATGATGTGCGCCAATGTAACCAGAATTAATTCTTCGATCAAAGAGCGTTTAAGCGTATCGGTCGCGCGATTTATGAGCTGGGTGCGATCATAAAAAGGCACGATGGTCACGCCTTCGGGCAATCCGGATTGGAGTTCGCTGATTTTTTGCTTGACGGCGTTAATTACTTCCAGCGCGTTTGTGCCGTAACGGGCGATAACCACGCCGCCGACCGCTTCCTTGCCGTTCTTATCCAGCGCGCCGGTTCGGAAAGCGTCGCCGAGCTTTACTTCCGCGACGTTTTTGACAAAAACGGGAGTTCCGCCCGCTGAGCCGACCACGATATTTTCGACATCTTCGACCGAATTAACTAAACCGATGCCGCGCACGACCGTCCATTGCCCGGCTTGATCGACGACATTGCCGCCGACGTTGTTGTTCGATTTCTGCACTGCTTCGACCACCATCGAAAGCGGAATATTCAGCCCGCGCAGTTTGTTCGGATCAACATTTACCTGATACTGCTGAACGTAACCGCCGACCGAAGCAACTTCCGCGACGCCCGGGACGCTGTTTAATTGATACCTGACAAACCAATCCTGGACAGTTCGCAAATCACGCAAATTATGCTTATCCGATTCAAGCGTATACCAGAAAACCTGCCCCACTCCAGTCGCATCAGGTCCGAGCGTCGGCGTGACACCTTCAGGAAGTTGTTTTGCAACCAAATTCAACCGCTCCAAAATTCTCGTTCGCGCCCAGTAAAGTTCAACATCATCTTCAAAAATGACATTGATCATCGAAAAGCTGAATGCTGAACTTGCCCGCACGATACGAACACCCGGCAGACCCTGCAAACTTGTAACAAGCGGATAAGTTACCTGATCTTCGACTTCCTGCGGCGAGCGTCCTGCCCAATCGGTAAAAACAATCACCTGATTATCGGAAACGTCCGGTATAGCGTCAATCGGCGTTTTGATCAAAGCCCAATAGCCCCAAGCTGCCAAACCGATATACAGCGCAATGACGATGCCGCGATTCTTCAGCGACCATTCGATTAGTTTGTGAATCATAAAGCAGTAATTTGTAAAGCGGATTCTCCTAAGTCCGCACTATCAAAATCTGATTAATTCGTTCCGGCGTAATATCCGGCGCGATTTCGGACAGTGAGACGCGGCGTCCCGAGCGGAAAATTTACTTTGACACGGAGTCGATGCCATTTACCGTCAGCTATAAAACTCGATGGATAATAACTGATCGAATAGAGGTGACGAATTTCGAGAGCCATCCGCTCGAAGGCTTCGTTCATTTCTACTGAGCCTTTCGGAAAGAAAGCCTTGCCGCCGGAAGTTGATGACAATTCGCTTAAAGTATCTCTACCGCTTAATCTTCCTTTACCAGAAGATAACAAGCCGCCAACGCCGATGGCGTAAATTGTGACATCGGTTTCTATTAGCCGCTGCCGAAGTTCTTTATAGGTATAGCGGGAATTGTTATCCTCTCCATCGCTGATGACAAGGATAATTTTTTTGGGATGCGAACCATTCATTACTTTTTCCAATCCTAAATAAACAGCATCAAAGAGGGCGGTATTTCCCTTCGGTTCGACGTATGTAAATTTTCTCAGTATCGAATCGCTGTCCCGCGTCCGATCCAATAAAACTTCAGTGCGTGAGTTAAAATCAATCAGGAAAAATTCGTCGCGCGGATGACTCGTTTGGATGAAATTGGCAAGAGCCTCTTTAGCTTGATTGATTTTGTTTTCGCTCATTGAACCGGAAGTATCAAAGATGATACCGATGGATGCCGGAGTATCTTCATCACCAAAAAAATGAATTTCCTGCCCGTTTCCATTATCAAAAATATTGAAATCCTTTTTCTTCAAGCCAGCGACAGCCCGCCCGTAATTATCTGACACACTGACATTAAAAGTGATCAGATCAGTGTTAATATTTAGCGTTTCGTCGGATTTGGAGATTGTCTTTGTTTGCTTTTGTGCAAAGCTCGACTGAGGTGTCAACAATGCACAGAATAACAACATCACAACAGACCAACTGGTTTGAACTGATACAAAATTGTTTCCCTTCATAACTCAACCCCACTGAATGAAACCGTTTTCGATTCCGGCTTCATTCCTACTGCACCGTAACTGACATAGTAGTTTTTCCCTTACCCGCCGCGCCTTCAAATGCAATTTGCAGTTGCCATTCGCCACCCATCTCTATTTTTGCTTTTCCACGGTAAACTCCGGGTGTTCCGGTTGTCGTCAATGTTGCCGGAGTGTTCATCGCCGACATTGATCCCATCGCAGGCATAAAAAAATTGAGCGAAAGCGCCCCCGCATCAACCGGCTTTCCGCCCGAATCTGTAATTGAAAGCGTAAATTCCGGATCTGCGCGTTTGATGACACCATCGGTTGTTATAATGGTGAACGTTAGATTATTAAAGGTTGCTGATTTAACGGCTTTGCCTGTTGCCAGGGGATTATTGTTATTGGAACTGCAGCCATAGATAAATAGCGAAATTGTCAACAAAATTAGACCAAATGTAATTTTTTTCATATATTTTTCCTCTCTTGATTTGAATAAAAACAACTCTGAAAAAGTGAGCCCTCAGGCACACCACGATATAGTTAAAACCTCCGCTTTTCGCTTGAAAAGTCGAATTTTAGACACACTTCGGCTTAAGAATAATTAAATCAGCAGGGCTTGATAACGGATATAGAGTGGATGAGAGTTTTGCAGTGAAGTTTGGGAAATAAATTTTTGCGGATGTTTTTTCGCAACGTCAGCCAACGGCTTTTTGAGAGTCGTAATATAAACAACGTAAACAGCCAATGGTGTAAATTGCGGAATTTTGACGGTCGAGGTGGTTGAGCCGGATTGTCGGCAAACAACCGCACAGCAAAGTTTAGCGGCTGCCGCTTCCGGCGTATTTTCAAGGCTAAGTGCCTTATGACAACAATCCATCGAGCATTCCTGCTTGTCGCCCGATTGAAGCGGCACACCGGCAAAAATACCGCTGCTCAATGTCAATAACAGAAATAGTGTTGAAAGCCGTCTGGTCATCGTCAAAGTCAATAAATACCTAAATCGAAAGTTTATCAAGGAGTCAAAAATAGCAACCGCTGACTACGGATTTATGCAAGTTTCATTCCAAAACAACAAATAAAGTATTTTTGGTTCATTTTACCAATAATCTCCACAAAACTCTAAAGTTGTCGAGAACCTCTTGTGCAAAAAAGGAAAATTTAATTTTCTGTTCAAATCTTGGCAATACCTTTAAAATCCATAGCTACTGCGAACTTTTCCCCACTTTGTCCAAACCCTTTCCGCCAATAATTTTAGTCAGCACATTATTAATTTTTCCATCTTTTGCGATCAAAAAGAAAAACCTACACTGGAATCGTTGTTTTACAATCCAACCGGATTTTCCGCCAAATAGTGTTTGATTTCAGACAGTTCCTTGTTTGCAAACAAACATTACCTCGACAACAGAAATTTAACTTCCGCCGAAAACAAACTCTTAACCCTTTTATTTTCTGTAATAAAACGAAGTTTAACTGCCCTTCAATCTACGGCATATATCTTGCCATTATTTTACCAAGAAATAATTGTGCCGCGAAGCACATTTTTTTTTTATTTGAGGCAATTTATGAAAAGGTATGTTGCAATTTTAAAGATTAGGAAATCGGTGATTGGATTACTGCTTTTATTTTTTATCGCCGGCAACTCACTGCCAATTTTCGCGCATGGCGGCGAAGATCACGGTGATATCAAACCGAAAACCGAGACGACAGATAAAGGCACGGTTTCGCGCGTCACGCGGCTTGGCGATTTGGAATTAATGCTTAAACATCCAGTTTTTACGCCGGACACGGCAACCACCGCTCTTTTGTTTGTGACCAAATTTGAAACAAACCAAGGATTTGCGGAAGTTTCCCCGGCAATTGAAATCGAGTCGGCAAATGGTTCGGTTACCGAGGCAAAAGTTGAGAAAAGCGAAACGGCGGGAATTTTTAAAGTGAACTTCCCTGCCCTGCCAAACGGAACTTATACGATTCGCGCAAAACTAACGCACGTGGGCGACACCGATACTGCCACCTTTTCAGATGTCGAAGTTGCATCCGCACCAATTGTTTCGGTAGACGGCAATGGAATGAGTTGGGCGCGAACAATTTTGATCGCGTTTATCTTTTTAATTGTTTTGGCGTTATTCGGCGGACTGATTTATTTTGTCCTGCGGTATGCCGATAATCAGCCGATAACTGAAGAAACGGTTTCAGCTTGAATGAAAATCTAAATGTTTCAACCACAAAATAAATCGAACAAGGGAAGTTTTTTTATGCCGAATAAATTCTCAGGTCTGCTTTCGGCTTTGGCGGCGGCGGCGATATTTTTTGCCGCTTCCGCGACTATTTTTTCGCAGGATACTGCTCCGACTCCTCCACCCGTTAAATTAACTTCCGCCGAATACGTTGCTTCGGACGGTTTGACCATTGAAAAAATGATCGAACTTGGCGCGGCACGGCGCGCGGATTTGCAGGCGGCGCGGCAAAGATTAACGATTGCCGAAGGAAAATTACAGCAAGCCCGTTTTCGACCAAACCCGACATTGAGCGGCGATTATGGTAGCGGACGAGTTTTAGGCGGCAGTGATGAAAATACGCTCTCGGTCGGGATCACACAGATTTTTGAAACGGGCAATAAAAGAAATCGGCGGGTGGCGGTTGCCGAACTCGAACTTCAGCAGATTCGCGCTGAGGTTTCCGTCCTCGAAAGACGTCTCACAGTTGAAATTCGGACGGCTTACACGAACGCGCTTTCAGCCGCCCGGCAACTCGACGTTTTAGAAAAACTGATTGCTGGCAATTTGGAAATCGTGCGCGTTACCGAAGCGCGATTAAAGGAAGGCGATGTTGCTCCTTTGGACGTAAATTTGGTCAAAGTTGAAGCCGATACATTAAAGATTAAAGCGATTCAGGCGCGCTCCGATTTGGAAACATCGTTTCTTCAACTCAAAACTTTGATCGGTGCGGGATTGGAAGAATCTATCAAGCTCGCCCCGCAAACCGAACGTCCTCCGCGGCTTGATTTGGGTTTGAGCGAATTGACCGAATTAGCACTGAAAGAACGCGCCGATTTGCAAGCTGCCCGGCTTGGTGAAGAATTGGGGACGGCGCGGATCGATTGGGCAAAAGCCATCGCGATCCCAAATGTGGCGGGTTCAATTACCTATTCGCGCAACAAAAGAATTACTGATTTTCCTGTCGGAGTTGGCGGAAGCGTCATCAATCGGGACAATGAATTAACCTTCGGAGTAACAGTTGACTTGCCTATTTTTAATCGTAATCAAGGCGAAATCGCTTCGGCAACGGGCGAAAAAGTTCTAGCGACGCGCAACCGGGAGTTTTTGGAATCTTCGATAAAACGCGACGTTGCCATAGCTTTTCGCAAATACCGGGCGGCGGCGGAAAGCTTAGTGATTTATTCGACGCAAATAATTCCGCGCTCGGAAGACAATTTGAACGCCGTTCGGTCAGCTTACGGCTTCGGCGAGTTTTCCGTCTTTGAAGTCGTTAATGAACAACGCCGTTTGACCGAAAATGTAACGGGCTACAATCAGGCATTGCGCGATTATTATAACGCTTTGAACGAACTGGAAACAGCACTCGGAACTGGCGTCCCGGCGACAGGTTTTGCACCTGTTTCACAGTCGGTGCTGCCCGATCAAGATTTAGCTCCTGCGCAGGTCAATCGCGAAAAACTTTTGAAATCAATCGAAACGGTCGAAATACCGGAAAAAACAGAAATAACAAAAAATAAAAAACCACAAGAGGAAAAAAAATGAAAAAAATTACGTTTTTGGCAATCATCAGTTTAGCTTTCGTTGTCGGCTTGACGGGCGCGTGTTCGTCCACAACCGAGACGACCACGACGAAAACCAATCAAGCCACAACAAATAATCCGGGCGCAACAAATACGACGACGAAAACCGAAGAGGATGCTCCGGCTTCCGTAAAAGCAGCTTTCCCCGACGCGCAAACCTTTACCAAATTACATAAAGATATTCCAAAAGAGGCAATCGCCGACATTGAGAAAGATTCAGGTGCAAAGGTTCCGGACACCGATCATCATTCATATTTGGCATTTACGACAAAAGACGGAAAAAGGACACAAATCGGCGCGGCAACCATTGTTAAAGCCGGAGGAAAAGAATTAGTAGTTGTTTATGACAGTAAAGACGGTTCGCCTGTCATTAAAGAGGTTCGCGGAGAAGGTCTTTCGACGGACTTTTTGAAACAGTTTGCCGGCAAAGGACACGACGATAAATTTACGTTCGGCAGCGTAATTAAAGCAAACGGACTGGATGAACCGACGGCAAAAACAATTACTTCAGCCATCGTGGTAGATGTGTTTACGATGCAGGCACTTTATGGCGCGGAACATAACCACTGATGAAAATTTCAAATTTCAAATTTCAAATTTCAAATTTTGCACTCCGATTGTTTGGATCTTTACTGCTTGGCGCTATCTGTTTGCCGTTGATGGTTTTCGCGCACGAAGGCGAGGACCATTCGAACGACAGCAAAACGCCCATTCCGGCTAATGCAGCAAAAGTTTCTATCGTTTCGGCGGAACGCACCATAAACAACGAAAGCGGAAATTTCAATTTCGTTTTGAAGCGCGTCCCGGGCGATGTCCGCACAAATGAAACCGAACAATTTTTGCTGAAACTGTCGGAAAAAGTCGAGGGCGGTTTCGGCAATCAGGGCGTTGTTCCGCTTGAAAGAGCAGTGGTATCGGTCAGTATTACGAGTGCTGATGGAACAAAGATTGCGGAGAATCTACCAGTCAAATCCGAAGCTGACGGTAATTATCGAACTTCTTTTGCCTTTTCCGGCGCGGGTGATTACAAAATTGTTTTTAATGTCGCGACCGAAGACAAAAGACAATTTTCAGCCGACTTCCCTCTGACAGTTTCGAGTGCGCCGGTGCACTCGTCATTTTGGCTTGGTTTGGCGGCTTTAAGTTTGTTACTGCTTGGCTCGCTTGGCGCAATTTTCCATCCGGCAAATAAAAAAGGCGAGATAAATTTCAAAAAAGTCGCCCTGCCTATCATTTCCGCACTTTTGATCTTCACACTCGGAACAGCGGCTTTGGCTTATTTTCTGCCGCCGCGCGAAACTCGTGTGATCGCTGAAATTCCTCTGAATGCAACGAGCGAGAGTTCAACCAATGAATTGGCAAATAAGACCATGTTGACAGTGCCGAAAGAATCGCAGCTTCTCTTTGGAATTAAAACTGAACCTGTTGCCATTAAACAAATTACGGGCGGACTCAAAACAACCGGAACTGTTCGGGCGCGTCCCGATGCGAAAGCGGTCGTCGTTCCGCCGGTATCGGGCAAAATCGTTCTGCGCGAAGGCATCACCCTTGGCTCGACAGTCGGTCGCGGCGAACAAATCGGTTATGTCGAACAAGTTTTGGATGTTGCGGGGCAAACTTCTCTGGAGCAACAGAGATTAGACGTTGAAGCCCAACAACGGGAGGTCGAAGCCAAACGTTTGGAACTTAAAAATTCTGTGTTGCAGCTTCAATCGCAGCAAGCCGCCCAACGTGCAAAAGCTATTCAAGCCAGAACACAACTTGCTCAGGCAAACCGCGAATTGAGACGTTCGGAAAATTTGGTCGAGGTCGGCGCAGTTCCGAAAAAGCGTCTGGAAGAAGCACAAACGGCTGTTAAAGTCGCCGAACAGGAAGTCGCCTCTGCGGAACAGCAAGTTCGTCTGCTC
>JBBQOA010000053.1:0-13297 GCA_038330465.1 Pyrinomonadales bacterium | reverse complement strand
ATTGAAGATGCGCTCAGCTCAAGTCAGTCGGTGCGCATCTTCAATGCGCGATCAATCCAACATCTTGACCAGACGTTTCACGTCTGGCTACTTTCTTGAGAGCGTCTGCCAACGCTTAATGAATTATTACGGCATTTATTTTTCAAAGACGATAAGTTTGTTGAATGCCTGAGCAAAATCAACAAACCTGTTGTTTGTTGGACATCTTTGTATAAATTCTCTAGTTCGTAACGCATATTTTCTAGTTGGAAACCGTATTAGAAGGGGTTTACGGGTTTAACTCCTGAATTATCTTCGGCAAATTTTCCAGGACAAAATCGACTTCCGTTTCCGTGTTATATCTTCCCAAAGAAAAACGAATCGCGCCCATTGCTGATGAATATGGGACGTTCATCGCTTGCAGAACGGCGGACGCGACGTGTTGTGCTGCGTTGCACGCCGAACCGGTCGAAACGCAAATTTCCAAATCATTGAGCCGCGCGAGGAGCGCTTCGCCGTTCGTGTTTTCAAATGAAATGCTCGACGTGTTCGGCAACCGAAATGCGTAATCCGATGTGCCGTTCAAACGAGAATTTGGAATTTTTTGCAAAATTTCGTTTTCGAGTTTGTTTCTGAGATCAAAGACTTGTTTCATCGTCGTCAAATCCTCCATAAGTTCCGCCGCTTTGCCTAAGCCGGCGATTTGATGAACGGCTTCCGTGCCGGCGCGGCGGACGTTTTCCTGTCCGCCGCCGATCAAAAACGATGGAAGTTTAATATTTTCCCGTACATAAAGCGCGCCAATACCTTTCGGCGCGTGAAATTTATGTCCCGAAAGCGAAAACAGATCGATCGCGGTTTCTTTCAGATCAATCGGAATTTTGCCGACCGCGTTGACGCCGTCAACGTGAAAAAGCGCGTCGGAATTCGCTTTGACGATCTCGGCGATGTGCGCGACCGGAAACAAAATTCCGGTTTCGTTATTGGCGAGCATCACGGAAACAATTGCCGTCTCTGTGCGCAGTGAATTTTTCAGCGCGTCTAAATCCAAAAAGCCTTGTTCATCCGTCTCAAGCCACGTTATTTCGTAATTTCCTGCCAGTTTTTCGCAAAGTTTGCGGACGGCTTCGTGTTCGACGCGCGTCGTCACAATATGTTTTTTTTCGGGATTGGCTTCCAAGCTTCCAAGAATCGCCCAATTGTCGCTTTCCGTGCCGCCGGATGTAAAAATTATCTCGTTCGGCGAATTTGCGCCGACAAGCGAGGCAACCTTCGCACGTGATTTTTCAACTATTTGTCGGACTTCGCGTCCCACATAATGAGCGGAAGAAGGATTGCCGAAATGTGAAGTCAAAAACGGGCGCATCGCCTCAAAAACTTCGGGCGCAATCTGCGTAGTGGCATTATTGTCGAAATAAATCATAAAATAATGGTAAATGGTAAATAGTAAATGGTAAATTGAGAATACTGTTATTTACCATTTAGAATTTAACAATTACAATTAGTGAAATCGTGAAATCATTTCTTAAAATTACGGAAGCAACAGGCGAAAGTTGGGAACTTGAACTGACGCCGAACTCGGTTTACACCATCGGCAGAGCGAAGGAAAACGACATCGTTTTAAATGACCGGAGAGTTTCGCGGCATCACGCGCAAGTTGCCGCCGACAACGGAAATTTCAAGCTCATCGACGGTTATTACGCGGGCGGCGAACTCAAGCGAAGCGTTAATCGCGTTTTCGTCAACGGCATTCCGCATCTCGAAAAAGTTCTTGAACAGGGTGATTTGGTGACAATCGGCGAGAGCCGGCTTGTTTTTCAGACGCTCGCCGAGCAACCGCGGGTCGAAGACGCGCCGGTCACAGATAAGGTTCCGACGGGCGTAAATTTCGACGATCAACCGCTCGGACACACTCAGCTTTTAATGTCGGCACGCGATATTATCGGCAAACAATCGGTTCTTTCGATCGAAGCCGAAATGGTGACACCTGCCGAGATCAAGGAACTTCGCCGCAAAGCGCAAATTCTCGAAATGCTCTATGAAATGAGCAAAACACTTGGCACGGTTTTTGACTTGAAAGAAATTTTCGTCCGGGCGACCGATTTGATTTTTCGCGGAACGCCTTCGGAAAGAGTGGTTGCGCTGCTTGCCGACGAAACGCTTGACGGAAAAATTCTGGATTACAGTTTATTTCCGATCGCGATCAGAGCGCGTGACGAAAATCTTGAAAAGGTCACGGATAAATTGTCAATTTCACGAACGATCACGCAAAAAGTAATGCGCGAGAAAGTCGCGCTGCTTTCACAGGACGCGAAAACCGATGCCCAATTTCTCGGCGCCGATTCGATCGTGTCGCAGGGAGTTCGCTCGACAATTTGCGCTCCTTTGATAACGGAATCTAATGTTCACGGCGTTATTTATGCCGATCGGCTTGATCCGTTTGCCGCTTTTTCGTCAGATGATCTGGAATTGATCAGCGCGGTTGCGGCACAAACGGCGGTCGCGGTCGAAACGATCAAAGCGCATAAACGACTGGCGCGTGAAGAAGTGGCGCGGGCAAATTACAGCCGTTTTATGCCTGAATATGTCGTAAAACAGTTGCTCGAAAACCCTGATTCGTTTAGACTAGGTGGCATAAATCAAAAGATTACAGTTCTTTTTGCTGATATTCGCGGGTTTACGACACTTTCGGAAAAAGAAAATCCTGAAAAGATTGTCGGTCTTTTAAATAAATATTTTACGGCGATGAGCGAGATCATTTTCGCCTACGGCGGAACGCTCGATAAATACATCGGCGATGGATTGATGGCACTTTTCGGCGCGCCGACTGCTTCGCCCGAAGATTCTAAAAATGCTTTGAAAACTGCCGTTGCGATGCAGAAAAGATTGAAAATCTTGAATGAAGAACTGGCTGTCGAAGGATTTAGTCGCATTGAGATCGGGATTGGCTTACACACGGGAATTGCGACGATCGGCTACATCGGTTCGGAACAGCGTTCGGAATATACGGCGATCGGCGATTCGGTCAACATTGCGTCGCGGCTCGAACAAAATGCGGGCGGCGGACAAATTTTGATCAGCGAGGCAACCGCAGCGGAATGCGAGAATCTCGTCAGCCTGATTCCGCATGATCCTTTAACCGTCAAAAATCGCTTGCAACCTGTCTCGCTTTTTGAGGTAAAATGGAATTAAGCGACGATTAATAATCTGAAAAGATAAATTCCCGGGTTCGCTGTAATGAAAAAATCTAGTTGGAAATATTCGGAGTTTGGGAAAATTCCATCTGTTATGAAAATTTCGTCACTCAAAAAACTTGTCACCGATTTGATGGCGATTGATTTAGGAACTGCCAGCACGATTATTGCGGTCAAAGGGCGCGATATTGTTTTGGACGAACCTTCATACATTGCCTACAATGAATTAACCAGCGAAATCGTTGCCTACGGACAGGAAGCCTACGATATGATCGGACGCGAAGGACGCGATATTACAGTCGTCGCGCCTTTAAGCGGCGGTGTCGTTGCCGATTTTGAACGGACCAAAAAAATGCTCGCGTATTTTGTCAAAAAATCGAAATCCGGCGGTTCGCAGGTTTCGACGCAAGCCGTCATGAGTATGACGTCGGACGTCACGCACGTCGAACAGCGCGCGCTTCTCAACGCGGCGGAAGAATCTCATATCGGAAAGGTTTATGTGATGGAAGAAGGTCTCGCGGCAGCATTCGGCGCCGGAGTTTCGCCGACTGATAAACGTGCTTCGGCAATTGTTGACATCGGCGCGGGAACAACCAATATTGCGGTCATTGCAAAAGGCTCGGTCATTCATTCGACTTCGGCACGCATCGGAAGCAACGAAATCAATGTGGCTTTATCAAGCCATATCAGGCGACATCGCGGGTTACAAGTCGGTGAAGAAACAACCGAAAATCTTAAAATTAATTTTGCTTCGACCTATCTGCCCGAAGACCTCGCCAAAACCATGACGATTCGCGGACGCGATGTCCAAACAGGCAGTCCGGGCGCGGTCGAGATCACGGCGGGCGAGGTTTATCCGGTCGTTGAAAGCATTGTCCGGCGAATGGCGCAGCTTGTCAGCGATACATTAAACGAACTTCGCCCCGAAGTCGCGGCGGACATTTACGATAGCGGAAATATGTTGACCGGCGGCGGCGCGCTGCTCCACGGACTTGACCAATATATTCGCGGGTTTGTTAATCTGCCCGTCACTATTTCGGACGAACCGCGTCACGCAACGGTGCGCGGACTTTTGAAAATGTATGACGAACCCGAACTGCTCGAAAGAGTTTCGCGTAACGAACTCAGCCTGATACAAAACGCCGAAATTCCGTTTGAAGCATAGTTTTCAATTAAAAATGCAAAATTAAGAGCGTCTTAAGTAATTTTTCAAGTTACAAATTAAGACGCTCAAATTTTTAATTTTTAATTTTTTTCATTTGCCTTTAAAGTCCGGCTTTCGTTTTTCCAAAAATGCCACGACGCCTTCCACTTTATCTTCGGTCGAAAAACAAATCGCAAATAGATCGACTTCGCGCCGCAGTCCTTCGTCAAGATTTGATTTTGAAGCAAATTTGACGGCTTCTTTTGATAGTTGCAGGGCAATCGGAGCTTTTTCGGCGATCTTATTTGCCAATTCCATCGTCTTGATTTCGAGTTCTGCGAGCGGATAAACGTGATTGACGAGACCGAATTGGAGCGCGGTCGGCGCATCGATCATATCGCCCGTCAGAATTATTTCCATTGCTCTGCCTTCGCCGATCAGATGCGTCAATCTTTGCGTGCCGCCGCCACCGCACATAATCCCGAGGTTTATTTCAGGTTGCCCAAAACGCGCATTTTCACTTGCCATGCGAATATCGCAAGCCAGCGCCAATTCGTTGCCGCCGCCCAGACAGAATCCGTTGATCATCGCAATGACGGGTTTTGGAAAAGTATCGATCGAATTAAAAAATGTTTTTTCGTGAAATAAATTACGCTGCGTAACGGGCGTTTGTCCGGCAAATTCCGAAATATCGGCACCCGCGATAAACGACTTTTCGCCCGCGCCCGTAATCACAACCACGCGGACGGAATCGTCTTTGCGTAGTTCATCGAGCGCAGCAACGCCTTCCGAATGAACCTTTGAATTTAAAGAGTTTAATTTATCCGGGCGATTGATGGTGATAATTGCGACTTTTGCGCGTTTTTCAACTAAGATATTTTCGTAATTTGACATATATTTTTAAAGGTAAAAAGTGAAAAAGCAGAAAAGTGAAAAAGTTTTGCGCTTTCTTAATTCAACAAACTTTTTCACCCTTTCACTATTTCACTCTTAAACTCTTATTCTGTTTCGCCCTGATCGTCGGCAACCCACGCGACAAACAGACGAAGCCAATTTTCTTTAGATTCGACAATTTCCACACCGATCCGCGAGGTGCCGTGAACTGCCGGCGAGACCCGTACGACCCGCGCCTTGACCTCGACCGGAACGCCATCGGGACGATGTGAACGAAGATACAGACTTTCGCCGGAGGAAACTTTCTGATTCAGATGAAAAAGAGTCCCCGTGGTCGAAATATCATCGGTTTCGGTTGGTTCGCTCCATGCCGCGCCGTCGTCCGAGCGTCCTGAAACAACAATCGGTAGGCGCAAAGCCATCCGCAGCGCAAAGCGTTTTTCCTCAAATTGAGGCGACATATTTGTTGCCATTACAAGTCAAAAACAGAGAACAAAATACGTAAAACTCAAACAGTTTAACACGAAAAACTTTAAAAGTTATAAACGAATTAATTTACTTTTCGCAAAAGAAATAAAATCTTATTATGGAGGAATTTGATTTTAAATCGAATTCGACTAAGTTATCGTTTAAGTTATACTATAAGCATCAGTCAAAATGCTATATCCGAAAACAATTTTTTGAATATTTGTCATTAATGGAGATTTTATAAGTTTTTATGTCAGTTACCGAAATTAATAAAAAAGTTGTGATTTTAGGTTCAGGTCCGGCAGGTTTGACTGCCGCTATTTATGCTTCGCGGGCACAGCTCGAACCGCTGGTCATTGAGGGACCGCAACCCGGCGGACAATTGACGATCACCACCGATGTGGAAAATTATCCGGGATTCGCAAGCGGAATTTTAGGACCGGAATTGATGAATCAATTCCGGGCGCAAGCCGAAAGATTCGGCACTGAAGTTATCAATGTCTGGATCGATAAGGTTGATTTATCAAATCGTCCATTCACGCTTTACGGCAAAGAAAGCGCAGACAGCACGGAAGTTACGACCATTATAAAAGCAGAAGCTTTAATTATTTCGACGGGCGCCTCCGCTAAATGGCTCGGCATTCCGGGCGAAGAACCAGTTCCAATCGGACTTGGCGGCAACGGCGTTTCGGCGTGCGCGACCTGCGACGGATTTTTCTTTCGCGGGCGTCCGCTGGTCGTCGCCGGCGGCGGCGATACGGCAATGGAAGAAGCGACATTTTTAACCAGATTTGCGACCAAGGTGACGATCGTTCATCGCCGCGATGAATTTCGCGCTTCAAAAATTATGCAGGAGCGCGTTTTATCGGACGAGAAAATCGAAGTTCTCTGGAACACGGAGATCAAAGAAATTCTCGGCTCGAAAGAAAAAGGCGTGACGGGCATCAGAATTTTCAATAATCAAACAAACGAAGAAAGTATTTTCCCGACGGAAGGTGTTTTTATCGCCATCGGACACAAACCGAATACGGATCTTTTCGCGGGCATTCTCGAAATGGATGATGTCGGCTATCTAAAAACCGAAGGTCGCTCGATGAAAACCAATATCCCCGGCGTTTTTGCCTGCGGCGACGCGCAGGATTCTTATTACCGACAAGCCGTGACCGCCGCCGGAACCGGTTGTATGGCGGCGATCGATGCCGAAAGATTTTTAGCCGAACACGGCGAAACAGAAAAAGTGACGGCAACAAATTGGTAAGTATAAAGAGAAGATCGAATGGCAAAGTTAGTTAAATTTTGTCATTCGATCTTCTCTTTTTCACTTTTTCACATTAAAAATATGCCTATTTACGAATACAAATGTCTGGATTGCGGAGTGCATCTGGAAAAAATGCAGAAAATGTCGGAAGATTCTTTGAAAATCTGCGAAAACTGCGGCGGAAAGTTAGAAAAACAATGGTCGCGTTCGGGCTTTCAATTTAAAGGCGAAGGCTGGTATGTGACCGATTACGCAAATAAAAAAAGCGAGAAAACTGAAAAAGCGGAAAAAAGTTCGGCGGGCGAATCAACCACCAAGACCGAATCTGCATCAAAGGAAAAAAGTGCCGCTCCGCCCAAGGACACATCTTCAAAAAAGGATTAGATAAATGAGGTTTTCGGTAGAAAAATTTGTTGTGCTCGGTTCAATTCTGTTCTTAACCATTAGTCTGGTTTTCGGACAATCCCGCAACAACGTCAAATCTACCGGCGATCTGGACGGGACGATCTTAGCCGTTACGGCGACGCGCGCCAATTCAACCGATCCGATCAAAATCGATAATCTGTTTCTTTACGAAAACGGGGTCGAACAAAAAATCAAAAATTTCAGTTACGACCCGTCACCCGCAAAAATCGTTTTGCTGATCGACAATTCGCAAACGCTGCGGGCTGACGTGGACAGCCTGAAAAAAGCGACGATGGAATTTGCCTACGAAATTTTTGAAGGTGACCAGCTTTTTGTCGTTGCTTACGACGAAAAACCCGAAATCATTCAGGAATGGACGGACGACGCGAAAAAAATGGAAGCTTCGCTCGCGACATTTCGTAAAAAGGGAAATCCGTATCTTTTTGACGCTTTGAGCGTCACGACCGCCGAAGTTTTAGCCCCGCTGATGCCCGGAACCCGCAAAACGGTCATCGTTTTGATCAGCGACGGACTTGATCGCGGAAGCAAAACGTCTTTTGATCAGGCAATCGCCAAATTGCAAAATCAGAACGTCATACTTTACACATTAGAAATTCCCGACCGCACAAATGGCGCTTATCGGCGCAATCAACCGAAAGCCAGCGAAGTTCTCAAACAACTCACGGAAGCCACCGGCGGAAAAAGTTTTTCATTTGATGAGCCGCAAGCTGCCGCGAAAGCGATTTGTGACGAGCTCCGCAATAATCGCTATCTGCTTTCGTATTTTCCGACCAATACTTCGACCTATGATGCCCGGCGCCTTTTGCTCCTTGGTCAAGAAGGCATGACGCTTCGAACGAAAACCGCGCAGCCGGCAAATATCAAGTAAAAAGACAATAAGCAATCTGATTTCAAAACATCAAAAGCCGTTTTCATCGTGATGAAAACGGCTTTTGATGTTTTAGATTTAACCTTTGACCTTTGAGCTTTTCTTTTTTATGTTAAAATGATATTCCGCTTTTTACATTGTTTGCAACCGAAAGGAGATTAAGTCGTGAGTGATTCAAAAAAAGTTCCGAGTCTGCCGCCGGATGATTTTTCCAAAACTACGCCGAATATTCCGCGTGCCGACGAAATGGAGTCAAATGACTGGGAAAAAACGAATTATAATTCAAAATTCGCCCCCCAACCGCCTGCCGATGATTGGGGGAAGACCGTTACCAATATTCCGCCGATCAATAACGAACCGGATTTTAACAAAACTTATATGCCGTCGGGGCAAAATTCGAAAACTCCCGATTGGGGTGTGACCGACCAAAACATCAAAATTCCGAATCACGATTTCAGCGACGAACAACAGGAAAATCAAGGAAATCGCACCAATTACGGCGCAACTTCGCCTTTTATTCAGCTGCCCGAAGCCGAACGCGCCAAATATCAAAATCTGCCGCCGACCCCGACACAAGCAGCCGAACAAAAAAAGGAGGATGATAAACAGAAAAAAGGCGGCATTCCGAATTGGTTTTGGGCAGTTGCCGGTCTTTTGACGATGTTCTTTTTTGCGATCATCGTCTTTTTGTTGGTTTATTATTTTTATCTTCGCCCGACCGGTTTTGAAATCGTTATTCAAAGCGCGCCGCCGCGAAGCGAAGTTTGGGTTGACGGCACTCGTTGGTCGGTCACCGAAGGCAACGGGACGCTTCTTGCTTCCGGATTAAAATCCAATGAATTAAAGAAAATTGAAATTAGAAATCCGAATTTCACCTGTGACCCGCGCGACATCGAAGGCAAAGACGGCGAAAGCGTGATAATTACCGCGCGCTGTACGGCAATCGTCAAACTGCCGCCGCCGCCCGATGATTGTAAAGACTTCAAAAAAGGCGAGTTTGAAAAAGCTAAAAAATGCGCTAATCTGGCACTCGATAATTTGAAAGAACCATATTCTGCCGAAGATATCGCCAAGGCTTTGAATCTATATATCATCAATTTTGCGGTCAATAAATTTGATATTAAATCGGATGATATGGTGTTTTTGGAAAAAGCCTCAACTTACCTCAAAAAACTTCCGCCAACAACGGTGATCGAAGTCGGCGGACATACCGACAGCGATGGAACTGATGATAAAAACCAAAAGCTGTCGGAAAACCGTGCTAAATCGGTGCGTGACGCATTGGTTGGCAAATTCGGTGTCAATTCGAATATGCTGACGGAAAAAGGTTACGGCAAATCACGACCGAAACCGGGCAATCAAAACCGCAACGATGACGAAAAATTCCAAAATCGGCGCATCGAATATACGGTTATCAAGAAATAGCCGACGTAAAAATAAAAATAAAAGGCAGATATTTCGCGAAATATCTGCCTTTTATTTTTTAATCTAAATCCAGGTTCAAACTGCCACTGGCGCGGCGATCTTTTTGTGCGACCGATAGCCGATCAAGTTCAGATTTTCGTATTTGAAATCGAGCAAACCCGCTAACCCTTTCAGATTTTCCGCCTCGACAAATTCGAGTTTTGGAAGCGGCAGCGGCTCGCGTTTGAGTAATTCTTCGACTTGTTCGAGATGATTGAGATAAATGTGCAGATCGCCGAACGTGTGGATAAATTCGCCGGCTTCGAGCCCGCAAACGTGCGCGATCATCTCGGTCAGCAGCGCGTAGGACGAAATATTGAAAGGCACGCCGAGAAAGGCATCCGCGCTGCGCTGATAAAGCTGACAATGAAGGATTTTTTCGTTTTCAATTTTGAACTGAAAAAGCGTGTGACACGGCGGAAGATCAACTTTGACGGCAGTTTCGGGATTCCAGCCCGAAACGATCAAACGCCGCGAATTCGGATTTTTTTCGATCTGTTCGAGCAGGTCTTTGATCTGGTCAAAGCCGCTCATTTGCGGATAATCGCCGCCGAAGTTGCGCCACAAATAACCGTAAACCGGACCCAAATCACCTTCTTCGCGCCCAAAACGCGAAGTATGTTCCGCGTCCGCCCATTCTGCCCAAATATCGACGCCGCGCGCTTGCAGATTTTTTTCGTTCGTATCGCCCGACAAAAACCAAAACAATTCTTCGGCAATCCATCGAAACGGAACTCGTTTGGTTGTCACGATCGGAAAACCGGCTCGCAGATCGTAGCGCGTTTGATAACCGAAAACCGAGATCGTCCCGACGCCCGTGCGGTCTTCGTGACGCGTGCCGTTCTGCAAAATATGTTTCAGAAGTTCTTGATACTGTTTCATTGGTTTGCCAGAAAATTAAACTTAAAGTTACCATATTTAATTAGGATTTGAGAATTATGGAAAACAAACTTGAAGTCAGTTTCAATTCGCCGCAGTGCGGTTGGATGTCAGTCGGTTTCACGGACGGCGCGCACGAATTTCACACAACGACCGCGCACGCGCCGCATGCCCGCGCACTGCCCGAACTTTTGCAGATATTGACCGAACTGCTTGACGAAAATTCGCCCGACAAGGAATATGTTTTGCATTGGAATCGTGACCCGGAAGAATTCGATTTTCGTTTCGTGCGCAAGAGCGGCGAAGTTTTGCTTGAAATTTATCAATATCCGACCGATGAACGCGCCGCCGAAAACCGCGAATGTGTTTACACATATCAGGGAACGGTCAAAGAAGTTTGCGAATCGTTTCACGAAACATTTTCACAGCTTTATGAAGACCGCGAAACGGACGAATTCGAATTTAACTGGCGGCAGCCGTTTCCGTTTGAAGAATTTGAGAATTTTAAATCCAAATTGAGCGGCATACGAATTTGACCTTGAGGAGTCAAATTGATGAAAAAGATTTTATCGAAAATTGTCTTTGGTTTTTTGATGTTCGGTATTTTGCTCGGCGTTTGGATCGCGTTCGATCTGCTGACGCCGCACAAGGTCGATATTCGGGATTTTAACGCGGACGAAGTTGCCCGGCTCGACACGGCAATGTGGCGCTCGTATTACAGCCGCGAACGCATCAAACTTTACTCGCAGCTGACCGAACTGCTTGAAAAACAATACAAATTAAATTTCTGGCGGCGGCAGTTGATCGCCTACCGCGCCGCGAAAGCGACCTTTATTTTCAAAGACGGCAAATCGCGTGAGGATTACGAAAAAGCGCTGCCCGATCTGGAAAAATTTTACGCTTCGATCCGCGACATCAGCACAACGGATTTCGATGCTGAAAAAGCGGCGAAACTCGAACTCGAATGGTGGATCGTCCACCGCGAACGCGCAAAATATCGTGATGGCGATCTGGCAAATGCCTTAGCCGAAACGGCTTCGGCTGTTTATAACCTGCCGAAAGAAGTTTTTATGGAACACGGCAGACTTCGCGCCGAAGCGATGGAAATTCGCGATCGCGAAGCCGAAGCGGGCGGCGTGACGGAAGGAGATTGGCAGAAGATCGACGCGCTTCTTCACGAATCGTGGCGTTCCTTGCACAACGCTGTCAATAACAAATAAAATCTAAACCGTGATCAATCCGATTTTTACGGATTGAGAAAATACACTCATTCGTGTATTTTGGGTTATTCGCGGTTTTTAATAATGAAGGAAAAACTCTTAGATTTACTCGCTTGCCCGTCGTGCGGCGGCGATATTTTGCTGGCTTACGCAAGCCGTTACGAAGAAAAAGAAATCATCGAAGCGATTTTGTCGTGCCGGAAATGTTCGCGTGAATACAGCGTCAAACGCGGCATTCCGCGTTTCGCTGATCTTGAGAAGATCGAACTCGACAAAGCCGAAACTGCCGAAAATTTCGGTTGGCAATGGACGCATTTTACACAGGAAGACGAAAAATACGCCGAGCAATTCTTAGGTTGGCTGCAGCCCGTCAAACCCGAATATTTCGCGGGAAAGATCGTGCTCGAAGGCGGCTGCGGCAAAGGTCGGCACACATCTTTGGCGGCAAATTGGGGCGCGCAGGAAGTTGTCGGAATCGATCTGAGCATTGCGGTCGAATCGGCGTTTCAGGCGACGCGGGAACTGCCGAACGTACATATCATCCAAGCTGATATTTATAAACTTCCGCTCAAAAAAGTATTTGATTACGCTTTTTCGGTCGGCGTTCTGCATCACACGCCCGACCCGAAAAAATCTTTTTTGTCGCTTGCGTCAAAAGTCAAAAAAGGCGGCGCGGTGTCGGCGTGGATCTACGGCGCGGAAAATAACGAATGGATCACGAAATACGTCAATCCGATCCGTGAAGGATTTACGTCGAAGATCAATCAGCCGATGCTTTATCAATTATCGAAACTACCGACGCTCGGCGTTTTTCTCGCCACCAAATTGATCTACAAACCCGCCAACGCCGTTTCAAAACCGATCGCGAACCGACTTTTTTACAACGATTATTTAAATCATCTCGGGACATTCGGCTGGCGCGAACAGCATAATATCGTTTTCGATCACCTGGTCGCGCCGACCGCATTTTATATTACAAAAGACGATTTTGAGAATTGGTGGAAGGAAATCAACGCGCAGGAAACCGAGATCATCTGGCATAATCAAAATAGTTGGTGCGGATTCGGAAAGATTGTTTAAATCGCGGAGATTCGGCATCTCTACGGTGAAATTACCCTAAATATTATGAAATTTGACAAAGGCATCGTCAATAAATATCGCCGATCGATCGAAGACGCTTTTCAGACAATTTTAGACAAAGGCAACGAAAAACACCGGCGGACGATGAAATTGATTCTCGATTCAGAAATGCTCGTCAGCGTTCAGCCGGTCAGCAAGGTCAATGCTTCGGGCATCACCGGCGCGATCAATCCGGCGCGGCTCAATCAGCGGATCGCCGATGAAAGAATGGGTTTGATCGATGCTTTCGGCGAAATTTTTATCACGATCGCCGAAGAAACGATCGACACGGGCTTTCAGCGCGGCTGCGAGGGAACTTTTGCTCATGAAAATCAGCACGCTTTCGATTTCGCGCAGGTAATCGAGAGTTTTTCAAATGCCGAC
>JBBQOA010000052.1:0-13466 GCA_038330465.1 Pyrinomonadales bacterium | reverse complement strand
AAAAATCAATTACGGGTAATGCTTCAAAATGTTTTGACGCATAGGTTTTGAAAAAAGTCGATTTTTTTTCAAAAAAAATGGTTTTTCAAAAAAAATTGAGTTCACAACTACTAATTTTAGGATTTCACCGCGTCGGTCTTCCGCCGCCGAATGCGAAAATTAGAGGACTTTTTATCAGTCAGCAATTGCTCGCTTTTCAACTTTCGATCGTTCAAAAAATGGGTTATCGCTTTTTAACGTTGGAACAGGCGCTATCGAAACCGAATGAAAAAAATGCGGTGATAACTTTTGACGACGGATATGCTGATAATTTGACACATGCTTTGCCGGTCTTGCGTGAATTTAATGCTCCGGCAACGATTTTCGTTATTACGAAAAATATCGGACAGAAAAATGTCGTCTGGCGCGAAGCAGGCGAAAATTTACCAGCCGACATAATTGATTGGAGTTCTTTAGAAAAATTACAGCATCACGGATGGGAAATCGGCAGTCACGCGCATCGGCATATTCATCTGGCACGTTACAACGAAGCTGACCAAGAATCGGTAATTTGGCAATCAATCGTTGAAATCAAGAAAAATCTCGGCGTCAGACCTGTTTCTTTTGCTTATCCTTACGGCAGTTACAACGAAAGTACGAAAAAAGTCTTGAAAAGACTCAGCATCAAATATGCGGTCACGACCAATCCGACCGAATATAAAGACAGGTTCGGAGAAAGTGATCATTTGGAATTGAGCCGTTGCTCGCTCGGCGGACAAAAATTTCATCATTACGCAAAGAATTTTTTGCGGATAACCAAAGCAGTTGGCGCATTTGCACCTTTAAAGGCTTTAGCGATGCAGCCGCAAATGCAAATTGTGCGCAAGATCAATTCTGCGCAAAAACTAAAACCTTTATCGCTTGACGCGGCAAATAATGACGTAGTGCCGCGACAATAACGACAAAAACGGGTAAAGTTCATGTTTTTCGGTAAAAGACGTATCTTTTTCTCCGAAACGCAGATAAAAATATTGAAAAGCGTATATCGGTAAAGCGAATGGAAGCCAGATCCATTCGCTTTTTTTTGGCGAAACGTATTTAATTTCGGTCGTTTCAAAACCGGCTTCCGCAAGAATACGATGCAGATTTTGCAGAGAAAGTATTTTCCAGGTCGGTTTGCCGTATTGAATAAACAGACGATATTGCCGAAATCTTCCAAACAATAAATACAAAAAGCGGTCGCGTACCGAGAGAAGATTATCGTTGGTCACGATCAGCAAACCATTCGCGTCCAAATTTTTCTTTAATTCCTCAAAAAACGCGAGCGTGTTATCAAATTCCATCACGCCGCTAATGCAGGTCACAACTTTGAATTTATTTTCGGTGTCGAGAGAAAATCCGCGTTGCGCGTCAATTTGCAAAAATTCGTGAGAAAAAACGGTCGGCGGTGAATAGAGATCGCCGCCAACCGTTTTACTGCTTGGAAAAAATTCCTTGACGGCTTGTAAAAACGCGCCGTCGCCGCACGGAATATCGAGAAAATATTGACCGGAAAAATCCGCTTTGAGCGACAGCAAATATTTGATAATTTCCAGATTGACGCCCGGACTTGTATTGCCGCGCCGAATTTTTGCCAAATTTTCCGATGACATCGTTCGATTATAAACTTTCTCAATTCAAATCAAATAACAGAAATTCGGTTTCGTCCGTTAAAGATTTGATTTTAAGTAAAGTTTCATCGCTGACCGCCGCGCCGTCGCCCGCGTTTAAGGTTTCGCCGTTAAGTTCGATCGCGCCTTTGACGATCTGCACCCAGGCGTGACGATTTTCGGCGAGCTTGTGTTCAACTTCGTCGCCCGCCGCGAGAATCGAACTGTAAAGATTAACGTCCTGATGAATCGTCACCGAACCGTCGGTGCCGCCGCGCGAAGCGACGAGTTTGAGTTTGCCGGTTTTGTCTTCCGGCGCGAAAAAAGTTTGCTCGTAGCTCGGCGTCAGATTCTCTTCTTCGGGCAGAATCCAGATCTGCAAAAGATGCGTTTTGTCGGTCGGCGAGCTGTATTCGCTGTGCAAAATGCCCGTTCCGGCAGTCATTCGTTGAACTTCGTGCGGACGAATCGTTTCACCGTTGCCCATCGAATCCTTGTGCGAGAGTTCGCCGCTCATAACATACGTGATGATCTCCATATCGCGGTGTCCGTGCGTCGGAAAACCCTGATCGGGCGCGATAAAATCTTCGTTGATCACGCGCAACGAGCGGAAACCCATAAAGCGCGGGTCGTAATAATTGCTGAATGAAAACGTATAATTCGTGTCGAGCCAACCGTAATCGGCGTGTCCTCGTTCGTTGCTTCGTCTGATATTGATCATTTTATTTTTCCCTCTTGTTAAACTTTTAGTGTCGCATTGTTGGCGACTTGATATTTCAATCTTACAGGAGAAAAAACGCGATGTAATCATCAATTGCGATGAGGTTTTTCTCATACTTTCGGGTGATGAAAGCCGAAAAAAATTTTAACGCAAAGACGCAGGGACGCCAAACCGCAAAGATTTTAAGAGATTTTAACAAACATTTTTATCAAAAATTTCCTTGGCGTCTCGGTGGCTTGGCGCCCTGGCTATAAAACCTCAAAGATGGATTCTCACCAAACCGCGTTTGATCGCGAGCGTGGCGGCGGAAGTTCGGTCGGAAACGCCGAGTTTTTCGAAGACGTTTTTGACGTGCGTTTTGACGGTGTTTTCCGAGATGTTCAAATCAAAGGCGATTTCCTTGTTGGGTTTGCCCGCGACGATTTGTCGTAAAATGCGCGTTTCCATCGGCGTCAATTCTTCCTGCCCGATATTTTCGCTGAGAATTTCGGCAATATCCTGCGGAATGTATTTTTTGCCGGAATTGACGACGCGAATCGCTTTGACGAGTTCGTCGGGCGAAATATCTTTGCAGATGTAGCCGAGCGCGCCTTTTTTCAAGGCTTTGCTGATTTCCGCGTCGCCCGCCGTATCGGCTAAAACAAGAATGCGCGCGCGATTTTCAACCGCGAAATAATCGGCGAGCGTATCGATCGCGCACGAATCCGGCAGACGCAAACTCAAGATGACAACGTCGGGTTTTAATGCGCGAAAAAGCTCGAAACCTTCGGCGCCCGCTGCGGCTTCGCCGACGATTTCAAAACCGTCCGTCGAACTCAAAATTGTCCTGATGCCAATTTTGACAAGCGTTTGATTTTCGATAATCAGAATACGAATTGCCTCTTTCATATTAAATGTGCCCGATCTGAAAAGTTTGACATTGCCGCCGCCAAAGGCGCAAAATAATCATTACCACAATGAAACAAGTTTTCAATAATTCTTTGTTAAAAGCAAAGAGTTAGCGGCGATGCGGATTTTATTCGCATCAATTCAGGCTGTCGGAAATCATTCAGACAGTTGTTTTAACCAACAAGTGCAATAAGTAGCAAATAAAGGAGGAAAAAAATGCAAATACCAACAGAACCGGTCGGATCGCTGCCGCGACCCGCGAAACTACAAGCGGCGATCGCCGATTACGATGCCGGAAAGATCACGAAAAAAGAATTAAAAGTCGAACAAGATGCAGCTTGCAAAGATTCGATCGAACGGATGGAAGCGACCGGCGCGCCGATTGTTTCCGATGGCGAACAGCGCGTTTCGAGTTTCGCGACGTATCCGCTTGCCGACACTTTGGCGGGCACTGGTCTTGCCGATAATCTGGCGGGCGACGGGCAATATTTCGCCATTTTTTCCGACGGTCATCATCGCCAGTTGCCGCGCCTGATGGGCGGACCTTTCAAATATAAGACCTACGCGGCGGAGTTTTTGAAAGAAGCGCTCAAAATGGCGCACAAACCCTTAAAGCAAGCCGTCATTGCGCCTTCGATGCTCTCACTGCTGTATCCGCTGGACGGCGAGATCGAAGGTTATTCGCGTGAACAGTTTCTCGAAGATCTGTGCAATGAATGCGAAAAAGACATTCGCCAATGTTTTGAAGCCGGCGCGAAACGCGTTTCGATCGATTTTACCGAAGGCAGACTGGCGTGCCGCAACGATCCGAATAATGCGTGGACGGGACGCGGAATGCTCGAAGGCTTTATCAATTTGAATAACCGCGTGATTGACCGTTTTTCGGCGGAAGAACGCGCTAATATCGGCATTCACACCTGTCCCGGCGGCGATTGCGACGCGACGCACAGCGCCGATGTCGATTACGCCGACCTGCTGCCGAGTATGTTCAAGATGAACGCCGGATATTTTCTGATCCAGCTTGCCAGCGAACCGGACAAAGAACGCGTTTATAAACTGCTCGGCGAACACAGCCGCGCCGATGCGAACGGCGTCAAACAGGTTTGTTTTATCGGCGTCACGAATCCGCTTGATCCGACGGTCGAAACCGCCGAACAAGTCCGCGACGATCTGCTGCTGGCGGCGAAATATATTCCCGTCGAAAGATTGGGTTCAACCGACGATTGCGGTTTTTCGCCGTTTTCGATCGATGTCAAACCGAAACACGGCTCGCCCGATTTTGCGCGTGATGTGGCATTTCAAAAAATCACCGCGCGCGTCGAAGGAACGGCGCTCGCTTCGGACATTTTGACCGCCAATGCCGATTCACTCGGAAAAGGCGCGTAGAAAAGCAGAAAAGTGAAAGGGTTAAAAGGGTTAAAAGTGAAAAAGATTCCTTAATTTTTCGCTTGCCATCTTTTTTACCCTTTCACTTTTTCACCAAAAAGCATTTCTTTGGACGTTTTGGATTTTCAATGGACGACGCGTAAGATCTCAAATTACAATGAACATTACTTCCGACGATTTGCCTCTCAAACGCCGTCATCCGAAAATCGGCGTGATCTCGCTTAGCTTGGCAATCGCCAACGGCTTGATCACGCTCTTGATACTTGTCGGTTCTTTTATTCCTGAAGACGGAACCTACGCGGAACAGCGGGTTGACAAGGCGCTTTTTGTTTTTGCTTTGATCATCGCGCCGATATTTCATCTGGTCGGTTTGGCGCTCGGAATTGGCGGCGCATTTATGAAGAATGCAAAAAAGGTTTTCCCCGTGCTTGGAATTATTTTCAACGGTTTGCCGTTGGTCATCGCCGCGGTTTGCTGGGTGATTATTTTGTTAATTGCGTTGGCGGTCATCTCGTCGGGCGGCGGCTGGATGTGATCTAATGCGAGATTCTCCGATTTTTGAAAAATTAAGCAGGTGAATTTTCAACGCCGGAAAACAGTTCCCGCAAAGACGCAATGCGATGATTTTTAGTTCTTACGAAACGCCTTTCGATGCGTCCCAGCTTCCCTGCAATTTTCTGATCACAACAATTTGCCCGCCGTGATGCGCATTGTGCGTGTTGATGTGCGAAACGATCGAAGCCCACAGCGCGGAATTTTCCGCCGAAACCGCTTGCCCGAATTTACTTTCGTCGGCGGCTTCGAGCAGTTTTCGCCATTCGCCCAGCAGCTCATCGAACTTTTCGATCTCCTTTTGCCAGTCAGTTTCGGACGCCGTTGCGGCACCCGCAAAAGTCTCGCTGTTTTCGAGATCCGACGGCGCGAGATTTTCGCCTCTGAAGCGTTTTAAATAGCGCTCGTTATAAAAATTCAGATGCGCAAGAATCTCCCAAATCGAATTATCGAGATTTTCCGTTTTCCAAACTGCTTGCTCCGCCGTTAAATTTTTGACGGCGTTTTTGAGCGCGACAAACCAACCGTTTTCGTCGTAACAAGCGGCGAATTGTTCGATAAGAATTTCTTTTGATGTCATAAACAATAAATTAGAGTAGTGAACTAAAAGTAATGCTGATTGATTTTTGCTTCGGAGGAGCCGCTGCCCGGAGTCTCTGCAATTTAATTGTAGGGAAAAGTTCGACAATGTTCGACTTGGGACAGATAGTTTTTCAAAGCATTAAATTTAGTTCACTATCAAAAAAGGAAGTTCATCTCGAGATGAACTTCCTTTTTTATAATCGAAAAATTACAAGAATTTTTCTAATTCACAGACTCTACGGAATGTAAGCCCGGGGAATGGCTTTATCCGATCCGAGACCGAAAGTGAATGTTGCCGCGCCCGATGTTGATCGGTACAGCCACCATTGACCGTTGCGGTAAATCGCATAATCGTCTTTACCGTCGCCGTCATAATCGCCCGGAACCGGAACGTCGCCCGCGGTTCCCCAGGTTGTGATCGTCACCATTCCGGTCGAGCTGTTGCGGACAAACCACTCACCCGTACTCGGACGGAAGACGGCAATATCGTCCTTGTTATCGCCATCGTAATCAGCCGGAACCAGAATGTCTCCGGCTGAACCGAGGGGAATGGTCGAGGTGCCGCCGCCGGAAAGCTGGCTAAACCAGTTTCCTGAACGATAGACGGTTAAATCGGCTTTTCCGTCGCCGTCAAAATCGCCCGCCACCGGAACATCGCCTGCCAGTCCGTGGACAGTGACCGTGGTGCCGCCGCCGCTTTTTAGAATATACCAGGTATTATTTGACGGACGGAAGACGGCAATATCAGACTTCCCGTCGCCGTCATAATCGGCAATGACCGGAATATCACCCGGAATTCCCCACGACGCACCGGACAGGGTAAAGCCGTTGCTGTTAAGAATGTAGAAGTCGGGTTGCGCACTATCGGCGTTAGCACGGAAAACAGCCGTATCGGCTTTTCCGTCGCCGTCATAATCTCCCGGTGTCAAGACGTCCGATGAAAGTCCCCAGTTGATAACCGCAAATCCGGACGTTGAACGGTTCAAATACCAGTTGCCTTCTGCCGGACGGAAGACCGCGAGATCGGTTTTGCCGTCGCCGTCAAAGTCGCCTCGCGATTTGATCGTTGTGTTAACGGTTCCACAGATATAACCGTTAGTCACGGCGACATCATCAATATTCACACCGGTTGCCGATACAGAGTTATCCGTTGCCATCAGCCAGCGGAGTTGAACAGATTGTCCGTTTGCCGATGCCGGTAAATTGGCAACCGAATTTACATAACCGTTCGAATTACCGGACCAAGCCATTCGTCCGGCAATCGGACTGCTAAACGCCGTGCTGATCGTTGCATTATAACCGCCGGAACTAAATGATCCGCCCGCCGCCACAATATCCTGAAATGATCCGCCGCCGACCGCGATTTCAAGCACCATACCATCGAAAGTCGATTCGCTGTTGTATGAATTCTTGAAGGAAACCTGCGCGCTGGGTGACGTCACATTAAACGCCGGACTGACAAGTGCTGTCGCATTGACTACCGCCGGATCGTTGGCAAATGCGGAGTTCGGACTTGAGGTCGATGACGTATTGACCGTCGTCCAGTTGATATCGACCCCGGAAGTTTGAACCTGCGTCCAACCAACCGGTAATGACGGAACAGTCGCGCCATCAAAGTTTTGACTTAACGAGACCTGGAGAACTCCGAGATTATAAGTCTTTGTAACAGTGTAGTTTGTTGCTCCATCGACAATCGCGAAAGTCAATGTGATTTGGCTGCCGCAAGGCGCATTTGCCGGAACTTGAAAAGTGAAATTTCGGGAAACTGTCGCGCCCGCATTGATCACTCCATAGCTTTGCGGTCCGCTCGGATTGGTGATGCCGCCGCTGCTTTGAAGCGTCGCATTGACGGTGGAACTGCTCGCTCCGCCGATATTATGGAGATCCAACCTGACCGTCACCGTTTCGCCCGGATCCGGTGCCCCATTCGGGGTCGTTCCATTATCCGAAACATAAGCAACACTGCCCTGCAAAAACGGTTGATTCGGATCGATACAGAATAATCTTTGATTATCATTGGTTCCCGCAAAACCACCGGCTGAAGAACGACCGCCGATGACATGGAAAGCGCCGTTGACAACGCTGCCGCTCATGCGAGCGCGGGCTTGCAGCATACTCGGTAAATCCGACCAAGTATTTGTTGTCGGATTCCATTGGGTGACTGCTGCTGATAAATTTGCAGCGGCGGTTCCGTTGACATATCCGCCGGCTAAAACCCATCCGCCGTTATAGACGGTTTGCGAGTTCGCCGCGCCCCAACGCGAAAGCGGCAGATCGGCGATCGCCGCGTCGTCCCAGGTATTTAATGCCGGGTCATAACGGTATGTTTTGGTTGACGGAACCGAACCGGCATCCGAACCGAGACCGCCCGCGACATAGACAAAAGTTCCATCCGTAAAGGCTGACATCCAACCTTGTGCCAGCGGATACGGCGCGCCGGTGCTCCACGTATTGGTCGCGATGTTATAAATTTCATTTGTCGAAAGCGAGGTCGTGGTTCCTCCGGCTGAATTATATCCGCCGATCTTGTAAATTTTCCCATTTAAATAAACCGCGGCGTGGTTCCACGTCGCGGTTGTGGAAGTCGCAAGGGTCGTATAATCGTTCGTTCCCGGATTATATCGGTAAAGAGTGTTGACGCTGGTTCCTGTCCCGTCCACGCCATTTATAATGTAAGCAGAGGTTCCGTCTGAAACAGACGTCGGAAATTCCAGTGCGACCGGAACGGGCGCGATCGAACTCCACGCGGTGCCGTCAAATTTGTTCGCCGTTGCGATAATTGTGGTGCTGACGCCGGCAAATGTGTATAAATTGGTGCCGATCGTCACAGTTCCCTGATCCAATATTGGAATCGGTGAAACCGGACTGCTCGTCCAACCGCAAGGACTTCCGCCTTCCGGCACGATGTCTGTTGGCAGATCTTCGGACTTAATTGTATTTTGTTCTTTTTGCTCGGCTTTGCTTGGTGCAAGGGTAGTTGCATCAGTGACGCTCGAATCGTTTGAAACCGATTTTTGAACACTCTGACCAAAGATGGTCAGCGGAATCATTAAAGCTGTCAAAAGGCTGAAGCTGACAATTTTCTTGAATGACTCCAAATTGAAAATGTAATTTTTAATGTTTCCAACGCCTGAAAATGAAAATGCACCGCGGCATTTTTGCAAAATAATAAAGTGTTGCATTAATTTTCGAACCCTCCTGTTGATAGCTTGCTTTCAAATTAAATAAAAACAAGTTTAGTTTACGAAAAGCAGAAGAATGTCTCTTCTACGTGGATAAGTTGTGTTTTTGATGGGGAAGTTAAAAACAGTTTGCTGCATAGATCTAACAAACTGAATGCAAAAAGATAGCGGAATTGTGGGGTGAGGCAAGCACTCTGACGATTTAAAAAAGTCAGACATAGTACCTAATTTGACCAACTATTTGCAAAGTAACTATAAATTTTAAAAACATTTTATGACAGATTAGAATAAAAATATATATAAAAATCATATTTTTAGAATAAAATTATGGACCATCGGCAGGTACGACACTCTAAATCTAGAGTTTTCAACAAGTTCCGTCGAAAACATAGGTCGTCATTAAACCCGCTTTATTAAATAGAATTTGATTGAAATTAAAACAATCAATTAAGCAGTTTTCAATTCCATCGAATGCGGCAGGAGTTTTGAGTTTTCAGCTGAATGTCGTTTCAAATGAAACAACGACAGTCAGACAATTCGATAAACTGATTGTTGAACTCTACAGTCCGACCGGGACGCTTTGGGCAACTCTCGGCACCTTCAGCAATCTGGATAGATCCGCGCTTGGAAGTTATTCACTGAAAACATTCGATTTGCTTTCATTTAAGGGGAAAGCTGTCAGGATTCAGTTCCGTGTTGTGACCGACGGATCAACCTCGACGACCTTTCGCGTCGATAACGTTTCGGTCAAATAAATGTGTTAAATTGGCAGCAGTTTCGTCAATAAAACTTACAATAAAAAAAGAAGGTGTTTCAAACGCCTTCTTTTTTTGTTTGAAATTTAGTTTTTGAGCTATAATTTTCTGTGTTTAGAGGAATTCAATTGAATTTTGAAATTCGAATTATCGAAAAGGGCAAAGAAAGATAGAAAAAAGAAACTTGCACCGATGTTTCGGCATCTGAAAAGTTAGTTTTTTCTTGGGGAAGTAATCAGAATATGAAAACGTTAGTATTATTTGCAATATTGCTTTTAAGTTTTACTCATTCAAGCGCCCAGCACGAATACGCGCCGGTTGTCGAAAAAGAAATTAAATATAAAGATTGGACCTACAAACAGGTTCGCGACGGCACCGACTTGAATTTGCTCAGCGCAACGAAAGGCAGAAAACTTGTGATGGTCGTTTATTTCGCGCCGTGGTGTCCGAATTGGAAGCTCGAAGCGCCCGTCGCGCAAAAGTTTTACGAGAAATATAAAGCAAACGGTTTTGAGGTGATCGGTGTCGGCGAATACGATTCGGTCGAAATGATGAAAGCCAGTTTAGATAATTTCAAAATCACTTTTCCTGTCGTTTATGAATCCGAAGCCCGCGACGCCAAGCAAAATACTCCGCATTACGATTACCGGCAAACGACGGGCGACAGGCGAACTTGGGGTTCGCCGTGGAATATTTTCCTGATTCCGACCGCCCTGAAAACAAAGGGCGAAATGTTAACGGAAAAAACATTCGTCGTTAACGGCGAACTGATGGAAGCCGAAGCCGAAGCCTTTATCCGCGAAAAATTAGGTTTGCCGAAAGACGAAAAGAAAGCGCAAACTTCGCAAAACAAACCGGCGGAAGTTTGCGAACCGACCGCGACGACCTTGAAAAAACCGGAACGGAAATAGTTTTCACGAAATTGCAGAAAGTTTTTAAAACTTTCTGCAATTTCTATTAAGGCATTGCGACCAAAGTATCGGTTAATCTATCAACAACCGTCAGAAAAACTCTGCCTGAATCGGTAAATTTTCCCGCCATCGCCAAATCTTCCGATTGTCCGCTTAATTCCGTGATTCCCTGAATTTGAAAAAGATATGGTTTGAGCGCGGGTTTCGTGCGGAATTCGACCTCTAAAGCCGCGAGTCCGGCGCGCAGACCTCTGATGCCGGTGATCGTTTTCTGCTTGTATTCGTTGTTCGTATCAATTTGAGCTTTTGAAAGTTTGCCGGCTTTCGCATCTTTATCGGCAATTTCAAAACCGCTCGCGACGCCGCCGAGAACGTATATAAATTTCGTGACATTTTTGAGCTGAATCGAAACTTTGTCGGCGCCGTCTCTGATTTCAAGCGCGTTGGTCGTGATCGTCGTGTTGGTCGTCGATTTTTTCTTCGTGACCGGCTTTTTCTTTTGCGCTTCGGCGGAAACGGCAAAACTCAGCATAAATGCTAAAACTAAAAATGTTAATCTCGATAAATATTTGTTTGTTTTCATAGCTGATTGTCGAATAGTAATTTTGTTCGTAAAATTTTATCATAAGAGAGATGCAAAAAAGGCTTTTAGAAGTTCGCCGGCTTGGTCGGATTAATTATGCGGGCGCGCTGGAATTGCAAAAAACGCTCGAAACGGCGGTTATTTCCAATCGCGAACGAGATTATTTTTTGCTGCTCGAGCATCCGCATACTTTTACGATCGGTCGCCGCGCCAAGGAAAACGGCATTTTGGCAAGTGCCGAAATCTTAAAAACCATTGGCGCGGAGGTTTTTGAAACGAATCGCGGCGGCAAGGTGACCTATCACGGCATCGGGCAGCTCGTCGGTTATCCGATCATCAATTTGAGTTCATATAAAGAAGACGTGCATCTTTACGTCCGTAATCTCGAAGACGTTTTGATTCGTTCAATGGCAGATTTCGGTATCGAATCTTTCCGGATCGAAGGTTTGACGGGCGTTCATACCAAAGACGGAAAGGTCGCGGCGATCGGCGTCCATCTCAAACGCTGGGTGACGACGCACGGTTTCGCGCTCAATGTGAACACGGATCTCAGTTATTTTGACTGGATCATTGCCTGCGAAGGCGAACCGGTCGCTTCGATGGACAAACTTCTCGGGCGTGAAATCGACGTGCGCGAAGTTGAAGACGTTATAATCAAAAACTTTGCGGAAGTGTTTGATTTTGAAAATATTGAGGAATTACACAAAACGGCAGCCGCCGAAATTTAGGTTTGACTTTGTATCTTTGCGGCTTTGCGGGAAGATCATTTTCTTATAAAGCCGGACAAAAAGAAAAGATTTGAAAGACCAAGGAGGACTATGAAATTTACGAAATTATCAATCGCAATGATCGCCTTTGCCGCTTTGACGGCGTGCGCACCGGCGACGAACACGAATCAGGTAAATACAAATTCAGCGAACACGAATTCCGCTCCGACGGCGCAGAATTTATCGGAAGTTCCGCGCCCGCCGAAAATCGTTGAGATGATGAAAGAACGCGGCGAACAGGACGAAGCGAAACCGACGCTGAAAATCGTTGAGCCGAAAGCCGATGCGACGGTGGCGAGTTCGACCGTCAAAATCAAACTCGAACTTGGCGGCACTTTGAAAGGTTATCAGCCGATGAAGGATCCGACGACCGGAATGGGTAATCATATTCACGTCATTTTAGACAATCAGCCGTATGAAGCCTATTACAATCTGGGCAGCGAGTTTGAATTGCGAAACGTTTCGGACGGCGAACACACTTTGCGCGTTTTTCCGTCGCGTCCGTGGCACGAAAGCTATAAAAATGATGACGCGTTTCAAATGGTCAAGTTCACCGTCAAAAACGGCGGCGGCGATTCAAACAAACCGACGACGACCAATTCGGGCAACACGATGGCGAATTCAAACGCGAACACCGCCGCCGCGTCCGAAGGCAAAGAGATGCCGCCTTCGACCGCCGGAAATGTCGATCTGACCAAACCGCTCCTGACTTACAGCCGACCGAAAGGCGAATACAAAGGCGCGGACACGGACGCCGTGATGATCGATTTTTGGCTCATCAATGCGAAACTGAAAGACGGCGGCGGTGATTACCGCGTGAAATATTCGGTTGACGGCGGCGAGGCGAAATTCCTCGATAAATGGGAACCGATCTGGCTGACGGGCTGGTCTGCCGGCAAACACAAGGTCAAACTCGAACTCGTCGACAAAGACGGAAAACCCGTCGATAACGGCGGTTATAATTCGACGGAACGCGAAATAACGATCACGAAATAAACAATTAGCCGCGAATTTCACAGATAACACGAATGATTTAATTTTTTTATATTCGTGAAATTAGCATAATTCGCGGCTAATTTTTGCTTTTTACTTGCAGTCAGAAATTTTTTCTTTTAATCTCACATTTTCAAAAGTTTTATTTAATACAATTTTATTGGAGTCTATTTTTAATATATGCGACGTGATACAACTTCGTGGTTCAGCCACAATCTCGGAATGGAAATGCCGCTCGTGGCTTACGGACACGCCGGTTACCCACTTTTGATGTTTCCGACCGCGGCGGCGGATTATCTCGAATACGAAAGATTTCATCTGATCGAAGCAATCAGTTATTTTATCGAAAACGGTTTGATTCGCGCCTATTCGGTCAATTCGGTCAACAAATACAGTTTGCTCAACCGTGAATCGCATCCGGGTTGGAAGGTCGAAATGCTTTCGCGTTATGACAGTTATGTTATGGAAGAGGTTTTGCCGCTGATCCGCAACGAGTGCGGACAGGACGCGCGACCTTT
>JBBQOA010000051.1:0-13481 GCA_038330465.1 Pyrinomonadales bacterium | reverse complement strand
ATAAAGATCGCCTGTTTTTTTCCGATTTTGGAATTGAGGCGATCGACCGCTTTTTGCAGTTCGATGGTTGAATGTTTCGCCCAGAATCTTGAGCGGTTGATAACGTTTCGGCGCATCAATTTCAAGATCGGTTTGGTTAGCGGATTGTTCAGCAAAGGCTTGAGCAGACGCGGAAAATCAAACAATTCCAGCACCGCATTAAAAACTTTGCGCGTCGAACTCCGTTTTGAAACCATCGGATAATAACCGGCGACGGCGATCAGCGCATTCGGAAAATTTGCGGCGGTATGATCCAAAAGCTCGGACATTTTTTCAAAACAGTATTTCGGAACCGCTTCGCGAAATTTTTTTTCGCTGCCGAAAATATTGAGAATATCGGCAACGACAATGTCGGTGATGCCGCCCGTGAGCATCACGAGATCAACTTTTTCCGGATCTTCGTATTCGGCTTTCGCGCTGTCGATCTGCGCCGTGATGCTCGGAAAACCGACGCTGATCTCCGCGTTATAAAGCGTGTTTTCCGGTTTTTTTAATTTCCGCAAGGCTTCGGCTTCCTCCACGTGCAAGGTGATCGTCGCGCCCGAATGCGCCTTGACTTTCAGATTGACCGAGCGATTGCCCGCGAAAAAATCTTTTTCGAGCCAATTTTTCGTGAGCGTGTAAAATTTATCTTTTTCCGCTAAACCCTGCCCGAAGATCAACGAATCGCCGACGACCAGAAATTCGAACGGCGCGCCGGCTTCGGGCAAATTAAAAACCGGAAAAACATTTCGCGCGGTCGTCAGACAAACTGCCGAAAATGCTCCGAATTGTTTTAGAAATCGACGGCGCGAAAAATTTGTCATTTAATCTTTCTATTCAACATTTCTAAGAATTTTTCCTTTTTTCGCTCGTGAAAGTTTATTTGATTCTAGCGCGGTACTTCGACGGTGCGGATGATGTCGGAAATTACCGCGTCGGTCGTCGCGCCGTCGAGTTCGGCTTCGGCACGCAAGGCAAGCCGATGGCGCAGAACGGGCACGGCAACGTCGCGAATGTCGTCGGGCGTCACGAAATCGCGTCCGCGAATGGCGGCGAGCGCTTTTGAACAAAGCAGCAGCGCGACCGATGCGCGCGGACTCGCGCCGTAGAGAATCGTCGGATGCGAGCGCGTTTTGCGGATCACTTCGACGATGTATTTCTGGACGCCGGGCTCCATCCGCATCGCACGGATCTCGGCGCGGCAATGCTGGATCGCGGCAACATCGGCGAGCGGGAGAACGTCGATCTGTTCCAAACGGCGCGAATTAAATCCGGCGTCCCACCGCGCAACGATCTCGAGTTCGGCTTCGGGCGACGGATAATCGATCACGATCTTGAGCAAAAACCGGTCGAGCTGCGCTTCGGGCAGCGAATAAGTTCCCTCGTATTCGATCGGGTTTTCGGTCGCCAGCACGGTGAACAGCGGCGAGAGCGGATAGCGGTCGCCGTCGATCGTCGTCTGGCGTTCTTCCATCGCTTCGAGCAGCGCGGCTTGCGTTTTCGGCGGCGTCCGGTTGATCTCGTCGGCGAGCAAAATGTCGGTAAAGATCGGACCGTGGCGAAGGCTGAATTCCGTCGTCTGCATATTGAAAACATTCGTTCCCGTTATGTCGGACGGCATCAGATCGGGCGTAAATTGGATCCGCGAAAACTGCGCGCCGATGATCCGCGCGAGCGTTTTGACGGTCAAAGTTTTCGCCGTTCCGGGCACGCCTTCGATCAGCGCGTGACCTTCGGCGAGAATCGCGACGAGAATTTGTTCGATCACTTCGTCCTGTCCGACGATGACCTTGCGAAGTTCATTCAAAATATGTGCAACGGTTGATGGTGTATATGTAAGCATTATTAATTTTGGATCTTAGATTTTGGATTTTGGATTTCTAGCTCCGAACAAAATCAAATATTGTCTTTAGTGCCAATATCAAAACAACGGCGACGAAAATTCGTTTGAGCAAAACATCGCTCAGTTTGGTGACAACGTGGGCACCGATAAAGGCGCCGACGAACATCGTTGCCGCCAAAACAAAACCGAGCCGGTAATCTACTAAACCTTGCCACATAAAGATTAAAGTGGCAATTGCCGACGAAAAAATATTGATGATCTTGGTTGACGCGACCGATTCGGTGAACGTCATTCCGAAAAACGCGACGTAAACCGCCGTCAGTATCGTTGTATAACCGCCGCTGTAAAGTCCGCCGTAGATACCGAGAACAAATGTCAAAAAGTAAACAACTAATGTTTGAAACTTAAACCCGTCCGCTACCGCAGACGGTTCTGACCTTTGAATTCCCGCGTCGCGTTTGATGAGCGTAAAAACCGTCACGGCGATCATCGCCAGCGAAACGAGCAGTTTGATATTCGCCGGCGTGATCAATAAAACCAGACTCGCGCCGATCGCCGAAGCGACGAGCGTGATGCCGACGAGCGGCGTCAGCTTTTTTCGGTCAAAGACGCCGCGCCGCAGAAACGGGATCGTCGCGCCGATATTCATAAAGGTCAGCCCGAACATATTGGTCGCGACCGCAATTTTCGGATCGATCCCGAACTGAAACATAACGGGTACGGTGACGAGCGAATTGCTTCCCGTGACGACACCGATCGCGCTTGTGATAAAGAACAGAATTATCAATAAAATCAAGGCATTCGTTGTCAGCATCGTTTAATTTTAAGGCGCTGCCGCCGCTCGAGATCTTTTACTTTTTGGTTTTCTTTCGGCGCTGCAGCCCGAGTTTTGCCTCGATCTCGCGGAGCCGCGCGGTCAGCCGCAAGACTTCCTTTTTGCTCGTTTTGTCACCGTGCATCACGTCTTCGCAGCGGCGCATCAATTCTTCGAGTTCGGTATTGCTTTCATCCGTCAGACGTTCGGCAATCAGCAGCGCGAGATCTTGCCGCCGCGTCTTCAGCGCATCAACACCGAAAAGCCGCGAAACGCGCCGCCGAAAATCCGTGTAGATATTTTCGATCGCCAGATCATAACCTTTCGTCCGCTGTTGGAGCTGCGCCATCGCCGAAATATATTCGAGTTTTGACAAGCGGCTCGGTTCCGGTTCGGGCACGGCGCGCGCAAATCGGCGGCTCTGCGAAAAAAAGATCAGCCCGACGAGCAGGGCGATCTGAAGAAAAACCGGCACGACGGGCGTGCCCGCAAAAAACTGGAGAAATTGATTATTGTTCGAACCGTAGCCCTGATGATATTCGTCAAACGCGATGATTCCGTCGCGCGAAGCGATGACATTGATCACGAGTTGCGCGTTATCGACCAGATTGATGCCGCCGTTCGTGATAATGTACGGGTCGCTCAAAAAGACGATCTGCCCCGAACCATACGGCACATCGACCAAAATATTTCGAGTCTCCGCCGTCAGATGAACGACGGGCGCAGAAAGCGCGACCGTCTCGAATGTTCCGTCCGAATCGATCGTCGGCGCCGGCGTTTTCTTGACAATGACTTTGTCGATTTTAACATTGCCGTTGACGATTTTGTTTAATTCACTTCTTCTGTTGCTCTCGCCCGAACCGCTGCCGCTGCCGCGTTCGTTTGATTTCACGGCTGAATTGCTGTTTGCCGCCGGCGTCGGAAAAGCTTTCGGCGGCGGCTCGTATTTCGGTGTCGCTTTCGAAAAAGTCGGCACCGGGATCGGCTTGGCTTTTTGCTTTTTCCTGATGTCTTGAACTTCCGCTTCCGACATATGATCGAAACCGATCGAAGTGGCAAAGACGGAAGTCTGCACGCCGTTGACGCCTTTTGTAAAAATCGTCGGCTGGACGGCGCGCGCGGCGTTGATGCCGGTCGTCATCTGTTTTTGATCGGAAGCATCGGTCGTGAAAGACGGTTTGCGGAAATTCGTACTAAAAGACAGATTCCAATTCGCGGTCGTCTTGACCAGTTCCGGCGGCGGTTCGCGGTCAATGACGACGAGTCTGCCGCCTTCCGAAACCCATTTCAAGATCTCTACCGATTCTTCTCCGGAAATCTCATTGCGCGTTTGCCCGACGATCACAAAGGTCGCCGGTTTGTTCTTTCCGCTCGTCAAAAGTGCGGCGGTCGGTTCCTGCCAGCGGACGGGGTTTCTGCCGGTTTCCGCCAGCAGATCAAAAAATGCGCGGGTTCCGGTCGCGCCCGTATTAAAGGTCGAGCGGTTCGGACGCACTTCAGTATCAAGCTCTGCTTCCTTTTGCGTATAGGAAACGGCGTTGAGCCCGATCAAAATAATGATCAGGACGGCTAAACCTAAAATTATGAAGAGTTTTTGTTTCATTTATCATTTATCATTCACCATTTGTCATTCATCGCTCAAAAATTCGATCAATGATAAATGGTGAATGTTTAATGAGTTTCACTGACCGCCTTTTGATAGGTCTGTTTAAATTCGTTCCAATCGTTTTCGTCCGCCTCGTCAAAGCCGTACCAATGCCGTTCAAAACTCATTGTCAAGCCGTTCATATTTTGATGAAGCCCGCGTTTTTTACGAACGTCGCGCAGATAATCGCGATTGGTTTTATGCTGCGCGAGACCGATAATTTTGCGGTCGCTGAGTTCGCACAAAAGCGCAATATAACCTTTGCGGATCGCGCCGCGCAGATTTCCGCCGCGCGCCAGTTCGTCGGCTTCGCTGAAAAGGCTGTGCGCGTCTTCATTTGCCGCCAGCCGTTCCCCTAAAATAACGCGTTCGCCTTTATCTTCTTTTTCGCGGCGGCGGAATTTACGGGCAAAAAACGGCGCGAACCGATAGATCACAAAAGCGATAAAGCCAAAAACCGCCGCGTATAAAAGCATCTGCAGCCAAAAAGAAAGCGCTTGAAAACCCGCCGGCGCAACTTCGGGAATATCGGGACGCGGAAATTTTTGGCTAAACCACTCGCGGATCTTATTCATCAATTTTTGAAACCAGCTTTCCTCTTTTTCCGGTGCTTTTTGATATTCCGGACGCCGCTGAATTTCCGCGAGTTTGCGTTTGTCTTCGTCTTTTGAACGCCCCGAAACCGCCGGATTTTCGAGTTGTTTGATCTTCGCTTCGAACGCGGAAAGCCGTTCGCGGCTCTCCGTCAGGATCAAACGGCGCCTGTTCCAATCGGTTGCTTCGTCTTCAAAAGCTTGAAGATTCGTTTCAAGCCATTGATTGTTCGTTTCAACAAGCGAGCCTTCCCATTCGACCTTTTCGGTGACGGGCAAATTCCGGCGAATCGCGGCGAGAATTTTGCGTTCATATTCGGTATCTTTTGAATCGCTTTCATCGAGAATATCATCAACGTAATCGATCAATTCATCGGTCGAAGAGCGCGCCGCCTGCACGCCTTCGCGGTATTCGGCGAGAGTTTTGGCAAAAACACCGAGCGGCAAAACGAGCAGACAAAACGCACCGACCGCCAAAAGTTTTTTGACGAATCCAAAATTGTTTGAATTTTTACGCATCTTCGGCAGCGATTTCATAAAAGAGTTCTAAAAAATTTAATCCAATCCAAGCACCGAGCCCGATGATTTTTTCGCAGACGGCGATTGATTCGGCGGTTGATTTGCCACATACATTTTCTGCGCCAACGCCGGATGCAGCGGATTGACGAATTCGCGCGGCACCGCCGGAATTTCGCCGAGTCGCTGCGCCGCCAGCAGTTCGATGTCGTAGCCTTCGTGACGCACGCGCTCGTCAACATAGAGCAAGCATAGACCGATCATCCAAACCGGCATCAGCAGGATCAAACTTGCCTGCCAGATAAATTGGCTGGCGATCTCATACCACGCCGGGGTCGTCGCGAAACCCACATAAGCCTGCCAAAGCTCAACGCCGTTTGCCCACGCGTACCAATCAAGCGGGATTTTGAAAAGCATCAAACCCGAATAAATGGCGATCGCCGAAAAAACGAACAAAGCATACAAACGCTTGGCATTGCCGCTGGCAAGCGACGCGCTTCTGCCGATCGCCGGAAAAACGCCCTGTCCTTCGACGAGCATCGCCTGCGGAACATAGGCGAAATTTGCCGCGATCAAAAAGAACAGCCAACCGGTCCCGAAAGCGATTCCGAGAATCAGACCGAGCGAGATCAGCCAGATCAAAAACGGCGAGAAACTAAAGGCATAGACCACGATCAAAACCGTGATCAGCGCGACCGAATAGCCGACCGAAAGAATGATCAGCCCGATAAACCCGAGCAGCAGCGTGATCAGCGTGGAAGCCGCGATCAATCCGAAAACGCGCCCTTTGGCATTTCGATAAGTTTCCCGAAACGTGATCGGTTCGCCGAATAACAGATGCCGGACAAAATTGCGCGAGGCGCCGCCCATCACCGTAAAGGTCGCGACCGTTTCGATCAGCCAAATAATCAGGTTGCCAACCCACAGAAAGAAGTAATAAAAACCCGTCTCGCCCGGATAATTGACCACATCGACATTGAAAAGCCCGCGCGCAAGAATCCGCCACGCGATCGAAATCAACGTTCCGGCAATGATCGGCGGCGCGGCGATCCAAACAAATGTCCAAAAATTTTTTCGGTAAAAACGAATCGCGCGGTCAATCAAATCGCCTGCACCAAGAGGTGTCAAAGATAGTTGAGAATTAGCCGATGTCAGGTTGTTCATCTTTTCAAAGGGTTGCCCCAGTATAACTTTTTTTCGTCTTTTTATGGAAGTCCCAAATAAAAAAGTCTGCCGGTTTTGACACCGGCAGACTTAAAATGGCTTTTTACGCCCAATTAGAATTCAAAACGAATTGCAAATTGCATTTCGCGTGAACCAAAAGCACTCGTAATTTGCCCAAAAGTTGTGCTGTTAATATTAGCAAACTGTGTATTTTGAATAAAATTCACATTGTTCAGCAAGTTAAAGGCTTCGGCACGAAGCTGAATCCGCATTGTTTCGGTGAAACGGATGCTTTTCAAAAGCGCCATATTAATGTTGAAATATTTCGGACCATCAATTAAAGCACGACCAACATTGCCGGTTTGACCCGATTCAACGTTGAAGAACGATTGTCCGCTGAAAGCGGCTGAACCGTAACCTTGCGAACCGGTGCTGCTGTAAACACCTGTGCTGCTGTTTATTGTTTGCAGCAAAACGCTTGGATTCAGGAAATAAATATTTCCGTTTTGCTCAAACACACCCGCTAACGCGCGAATCTGGTCATTCGTCAAAGTGCTGAACGGCGTTTGTCGGGCAGAACGTCCCGTACGATTGTAGGTTCCGCGGGTATCAACAAAAGTGATCGGCGCACCCGTTGTCAATTGTGCCAAACCGGAAACTTCCCAGCCGCCGAAGACTTTATCCGCCAAACCGCCATGATTCAAGAACATTTTTCCTTTACCGAAGGGTAATTGGTAAATAGCATTGACATTAAAAACATGAGTCTGGTCGAAATCAGCCCGTTGTTTATCAAGTTGCTTATTTTTATTATCCAAGAACGGCTCAAACAATGCTTGCGAGGTGCCGATGGCATTCGTCAGATTTTTCGAGAACGTATAATTGGCTTGGAAATACAATCCCTTTGAGAAACGACGCCGAACTTCAATTTGCAGCGAATCATACCGATAAAAACCGTCATTGACCTGATAGTCAACCACACCGGTTCCCGGATTTGCCAAGAAATTGATCCGCGGCACCGCATTCGGGTCGCAGGGAAGAATATTAGTTCCTACCGGACGTGTTCCGCTACACGGCTGATTATTCAAGTTTGCATTGTTATTGATAAACGATATAGCCAAATCCGCGACCGTTCCGTTTGACAAGTTATTGTTAAACGTCGCTAAGGAAACTCCATTTGTCAGTCCGACTTGAAGTCGTCCCGGAGTGCCCGCGCCGCCATTTTGAAAAATGGTCAAAGCTTGACAACCCGCTGTTGTACAGAAGGCATTTCCCGTCAAGCGCAGATTTGCCTGTGCTCGTTGGAAGTCCGACAAAAATCCATTATTAAAAATATCAACTTGGTTTAAGTCAACGCCGCGCGCCAGATTGTTGCTCCGGGTTCCGACATACCGAATTTCTAAAGCCGTATTGCCGAAAAATTCGCGTTGGAAACCGAAATTATACTGCTGAATTCTCGGAGTCTGGATGTTCGGGTCAATCCCAAAAACCGTTCCGAAGAAAGTAGCCTGGTTGTTATTAAGCAAATAACTTCTCGGCGGTGTCACAAAAGTCGGTGCAGGAACCGTCGGGATACCGGCATCAACTTGACCGTTCAAGTTAAGCAAGGTAGTTGAAGTGCGGGCAAGTCCGGCATTACCGACTGCCGCATTGTTGATCGAAGTTACGATTGAGTCATTTCCGTAGATATGACTGTAACCGCCGCGAATAACCGATTTTCCGGCACTGCCGAAAAGGAATTTTCCGATACCCGATTCAAAACTCGGTGACCACGCCGCCCCGAAATTTGGCGCGAAATTATTGTAATCGGTTTTGTAATAAGCATTTTTTCTGCCTGCATTACCGCCAATTACGTTATATGTTCCGTTTCGGTCGAGTAATGACGGAATCGGATTGTTGGCATCGGCAATAACGGGTTCAAGTGCCACACCGTTTTTGAGTCTCAATGCCGGAAACAGTTCATAACGAAGACCTGCGGTCACCGTCAATTGTTTGCTTATCAACCATCGGTCGAAAATATACGCCGAATGGTTTTCATACCGAAAAGGCGTAAATTGTCTGGTTTGTTCAAATCCACGGCTAACGTCCGCGATGTTGAACGATTGTGTTGCCGAATTATACAGACCGCCGAGCAAAGCAAGCAAACCGTTTGCGGCGCCGAGCTGGGTCGTACTGATAATCGAAGTCTGTCCGGTCGGACACGACGGCGTGCAAACATTAGCAAAATTGGCGGCAGCCGAGAATACCGGTGTTCCGCTTCCGGTTCCGAGCGTAATCGACGGTACGATCAGGGCATCGTTATACGAATTAACTTTGAAGATCTGGGATTGAAAACCGAATCTGAGCGTATGATGATTACCCAAAACAAAGTCGGCATTGTCCTGAAAATTGATGGCTTTGGTATTGCGCCCCTGACTGAGGAAGGTATTTTCAGGAAAAGTTACCAAAGTCGGGCTTATAAAATAGTTCGGAGTGGCGTCAGTTCGATCAAATGGAACTTCACTTGTAAAAATACCGCCGCGTACTTCATTAATGAAATTGCTCGTAATAACACGGCGATAGGCGAGCGTGAATTGTTTATTTGCCGAAAGCTGATTCACGCCCGGGACAGGCGTAAATTTGGTCGTGTCGGCATCCGGTCGCAGATTCGATTCTTTGTTGTAGTTGAAAATACCGGTTAATGAATTTTTATCGTTAAAATCAACGTCAATTCTAGTCGAATACTGGTTTCGATCTTGGGTGCTTTTGCGACTCAGGATATAACCTGCTGTATTCAAGCCATCTCCTCCGGTAAAGTTACTGGCGGTCGGCAGCTGCGAAAGAATGCGGCTTTGGATAAGCGGCGAGATAGCTGATGGAACGACTGAAAATGCGCCGCCAAAGGTCCGGGCAAATGTCAGAATATTTGAAACCGTGCAAATGCTTCCGGCGGCAGTTGCCGGACACGAAAGACCATTAACATTGTTGATGACGTCGCCCGCAAAGGCACGGTTAAACGTCAATGCGCCGTTTCGAGCCGCTGACGTTAAAATTGTTCGAGTTCCATTCGTGGTCGTTGATAACGGATCCCGAATTCCTTCATAAGCAAAAAAGAAAAATCCTTTGTTTTTATAGAATTGCGGCGTTCCTTCACCAAATCCCGGAATCGGCAAAGGTCCGCTTAATTTTCCGCCGTATTGATTACGGTTGCGGAATGACGGTTTGCTGTTGAGATCGGGATTTGAATTGCGGTTTCTAAAGAAAGTGTTCGCGGCAAATTTCGAGTTGCGGTTATAAGCAAACAACGCGCCGTGAAAATTCTTTGTTCCGCGCGGCGTTACCAAACGAATCTGCGCGCCGCCGTAGCCTTGGTCGGCTTCCGCATTGCTCGTCGAAATCGTAAATTCGCCGGTATCATCAACCGATGGTCTGCCGGGTGCAAAATCCGTCGCGTTTGTCCGAATAAAAGTGTCTTGAATGTTGATGCCGTCACGGGTAATGTTCGTGAAAGTGGTCCGCATTCCGTTAATAGTCGTGTTTTGCGCTGAATTACTGGCAACGCCTGCCTGTAAGGTAGTCAAAGAAAGTGGATTACGGGTAACCAGCGGCAACGACAAAATCTGTTGCGGGCTCACGGTATTACTGATTTGCGCCGTGTTTGATGTAATAACATCGGCACCGGCTGTCACAGTAACGCTTTCCTGAACACTTCCAACTTCGAGTGTCGGACTCAGTGTATGTTCTCGACCAACGTCAATTTTTACTTCGTTGGCGATATATGTTTTGAAACCCGAAGCGGTGATGGTCACCGTATAAGTTCCGAATTCAAGCTGCGGGAAAAGGAAATTGCCCTCTCCACCTGCTATTGTAGTTAACTCTTTACCTGTTTTGCTGTCAGTGGCAACTATGGTTGCTCCCGGCAGAGCGCCATCGGGACCTGAAACGGTACCTGAAAGTCGCCCTGTCGTCTGCGCCATTATACAAACAGCACTGACCAAAACAAGTGAAAGAATATTGAAAAATCTCTTCATTATACTCCTCCTACGTTTTGTTAGAAAAATTTAATCTTTTTGATAAAGACGGGTCAAAGCTGGAATGATTACATCAAATTTTGTGCCATATCATTTGGGCAACTCAAAACCCAATTGATACAACATTTAATATTAAAAAGCCCTCTTTTCGTGAGAAAAAAGAGGGCTTTTTTTGCAAAATTTTGAATTTTCTAATAAGTTTTTGTTTTAATATTTGTAATTTTGTACAGATTATGACCGTGCCGGAATATTGTAGGTTTTGATTTTCGAATTCAGGGTCGTCGCATTCAAGCCCAAAAGACGGGCGGCGCGTGATTGATGTCCGCCGGTTTGGTCAAGGGCGCGGCGGATCAGATCGATCTCGAATTTTTTCACTTCGTCGTAAAAGTTGACGCCCCGCGAAATGTCAATATCTTTCGAAAAACCTTCGGTGTCTTTCATCATTTCGAGCGCCAGTTCGGGATTGCGCACTTCGGGACGCAAGCATTCAACCGTAATTTCTTCGGTCGGAGCAATCACGACGCCGCGTTCGATAATGTTTTCAAGTTCGCGAACATTGCCCGGATAATAATAATTTTCAAGCAGCGAAAGAACTTCGGGCGAGAGACTTTCGGAAATTTGGCGTCCGTTTTCCTCGCTGTATTTTTGAATAAAAAACTTCGTCAGCGGCAAAATATCCTCGCGTCTTTCACGCAGCGGCGGAAGCTCGATCGGGACGACCGAGAGCCGGTAATAGAGATCTTCGCGAAAGGTTCCGTTGCGGACGGCTTCTTTAAGATCGATGTTCGTCGCGGCAATGATGCGGACATCGACCTTCATCGGGGTCGTGTCGCCGAGCTGCGTAAATTCGCGTTCCTGAATGACGCGCAGCAGCCGAACCTGCGTTTCGGGGCGCAGATCGCCGATCTCGTCAAGAAAGATCGAACCGCCGTCGGCAACTTCGAACAAACCTTTTTTCGACGCGACCGCACCCGTGAAGGCGCCTTTCGTATGCCCGAAAAGTTCGGATTCAAGTAATTCTGACGGAATATTCGAGCAGTTGACGGGCACGAACGGCTGATCGTTGCGCGGACTCGATTCGTGAATGGCTTTCGCGACAAGTTCTTTGCCGGTTCCCGATTCGCCGGTGATCAGAACGGTCGAGCGCGCCGGCGCGACGCGGTCAACAAGGCGAAAAACATTTTCCATGATCTCGGAACGACCGATAAAACCCTCGCGTTTGACCGACCGCACCATTGCCTGCCGCAACACGACCCGTTCTTCTTCCTTGCGCTGCGCTTTGATTCCGCGCGCGACGAGCGCGAGAATCTGCTCGTTTTGAAAGGGTTTGCGAATGCAGCCTTCGGCGCCTTTTTCCCAGGCGGAAATTGCTGTTTCAAAGGTCGCGTAAGCCGTGACCATCAAAACATAAGCATTCGCATCCATTTTGATAATTTCCTGAAGCGCCGTGAGTCCGCCGATTCCCGGCATCGAAACGTCCATCAAAACGACATCGAAAGATTTTTGCGAGTAGGCTTCGACGGCTTCTTCGCCCGTTTTCGCCAGATCAACTTTATAACCCGCGCTCGACAGAATCGTTTCGAGCACGTCGCGCATTATTTCTTCGTCATCACAAATTAAAACCGAACCTTTTTTAGCCATAAGTAACTGAATATACCAAAATTTTGGGGAATTTTTTAACGCCAAGCCGTAAAGTCGCAAACCGCGCAAAGAAAATTTATCGTTAAAAAAACTTTGCGTCTTAGCGTCTCGGCAACTTTGCGTTAAAATTTATCGAAAATGATCTACGACAAATTCGCTAAAGATTACGACCGCGCGTTCGCGCCCTTCGAGAAAAGATTTCTTGCAAAATGGCGCCAGGAAACTTTATCTTTTCTGCCGGAAAATTCAAACATTCTCGAAATCGGCGCCGGCACAGGCGCGAATTTCAAATTCTATCCGATTTGCGGACACGCCGTCGCGTCTGAAATTTCGCTCAAAATGCTCGAATTCGCGCGCCGGAAAACCGATTCGATCAAGCTTGTTCAAGCGGACGCCGAAACTTTGCCGTTTGCCGAAAGTTCTTTTGATGCGGCTTTCGCGACTTTGGTTTTTTGCTCAATTCCAAAACCCGAAAATGCTTTTGCCGAATTGCGGCGAATCGTCAAACCCGGCGGCAGGATCGTTTTGCTCGAACACGTTCGCCCGCCCGGCTTGCTCGGTCGGGCGTTCGATCTTCTGAATGTTTTGACGCGGGCATTGATCGATGACAATTTTAACCGTCAAACGGCGACGCTTGCCGAAAACTCGGGTTTGCAGGTTTTACAAGTCAAACCGAAAGCCTTCGGCATCGTCAATCTGATCGTTTGCGAAAACAACAAAAAGGCTAAATCATCAAATAACGGATGATTTAGCCTTGATTCGAAAAGCCGCAATTTCTACGGCACGAAAGCGGCGGGAGCGGGAGTATCGCCTGCCGCGTCGAAACTTGCGATCAGCAACCCGCTCGTCGAACGATTGATATACCAAGTTCCCGAACGGAAGACGGCGAAATCCGCCTTGCCGTCGCCGTCATAATCGCCCGGCGCGGGAATGTCCGTCGAAATGCCGAACGGAACCGAGAAATAGCTTGAATCTTCCGAACGCAAGACAAACCATTCACCGCTTGACGGTCGGTAAAACGCGATGTCGGTTTTGCCGTCGCCCGTGAAATCCTGCGCGACCGGTTTGTCCGTCGCGATGCCGAACGTCGTCGCGATGATGCCGCTTCCCGAACGATTGATCCACCATTCGCCGCTTGACGGACGATAGATCGCGATGTCCGTCTTGCCGTCGCCGTCGTAATCGCCGACCTGCGGAATGTCGCCCGTTTGTCCAAACGAATAGATCAAGATTCCTT
>JBBQOA010000050.1:0-13531 GCA_038330465.1 Pyrinomonadales bacterium | reverse complement strand
GGCAATTTCAAATATAACCGAAAGAAAGGTTTGGGAATTTATCGGCAACTCGTCTTTGCTCGGAAACGAAGATTATTTCAACACGCTCGCAACTCTCTGTTTTTTGCAGGACAGAGACCTTTTCATCAAACCGGAAATTTTCGGGCAATCTGATAAAAATTCCGTTCGCAACGACAAATTGCCACTCGTATCCATTCCCGCCACGCTGTTTTTAGCGGTTTCCGAAAACCGGCAGATCGAACATATCGACACAAATTTATTGTTGCCGACCGTTAAAATTCCGCCGCTTGGATATTTCGAGCGGATCAACATTTGGCGTCAGGAGCTCGGCGCGATAGCAAATGAACACGAACCGACGATCGCTGAAATTGCGCGGCGTTTCCGGTATGAAAAAGAAGCGATCAGCGAAATCTGCCGCGAATTGAAATCACTTCCGGGAATAATCAACCAGCAAGATTTTATCGAAGCATGTCGGGCGGAAATGAATCTCAACATTGGCGAACTGGCGCAGGAAATAATTCCGCGTTTCCACGATGAGCTTCTGATTCTGCCGAAAAAACAATTTCTGCAATTTGAAGAACAGTTGACCGCGATGCGGAATTTGACGGAAGTTCATTATGTTTGGGGAACGGCGGCGGCGTGGAACGAAAGTGGAATCACCGTTCTTTTCGCCGGTCCGCCGGGAACCGGCAAAACGATGGCAGCCGAGATCTTGGCATTTAAGTTGAGGCTCCCGATGTTTCGCATTGATCTGTCACAAATTGTTAATAAATATATCGGCGAGACCGAAAAAAACCTGAAAAAAGTTTTTGACGCCGCCGACATTGCCGACATCGTTTTGTTTTTTGACGAAGCCGATTCCCTGTTCAGCAAACGAACCGAAGTCAGCGACTCGCGCGACCGATATGCGAATTTAGAGGTCAGTTACCTGCTTGAAAGAATGGAGCGTTTCAAAGGTCTGGCGATTTTGGCGACAAACCGAAAACGGGATCTGGATGAAGCATTTATGCGCCGTTTGCGATACATCATTGATTTTCCGCTGCCCGAAGAAGCTCAGCGAAAAGAAATTTGGCGGCAAGTTATTCCCAAAGACGCAAATTCCGATGAACTCGATCTCGATTTTTTGGCGCGTCAATTTCCAATGGCGGGCGGCAATATCAGATCGGTAATTTTCAATGCCTGTTTGCAATCGGCGAGCAATTCAGATAAGAAAAAACGTTTGCGAATGCGCGATGTTTTGATCGCCGTCAAACGCGAATACGACAAAATGAATCGGGCTATTTCTTTGGAACAATTCGGCTTTTATGCCAAAGAAATCGATGGATTGGAATAACTAAAAAAGGCATAACAGGTTTATATAAAACGATTTACGTTGAAAAGATTGGCAAATTTATGAACAAGAAAATTCACATAGAAAAGATTCAGATCAGATTAAAAGGATCAACCGCGACGCGGGCGCGGTCGATCGGTCAGGGACTCGGCGATGAAGTATTAAAACTCGTCGCCGAAAACAGCGGATCAAAATCGGGTTCGCTCAAGATCGAAAATTTGAATTCGGGAAAGATCAGCAGCGGACAAGGCGTTCCAGCGGCGGCGCTTCGCGGACAGATCGCCCGCCGGATTGCCGATCTGATCAGTGACAGAATGAAATAACGGAGCGAGACGAAGATGGCATTTTTTCTGCGCGGAGCATTAATCGAATACAGCGGCGAATTTATGGGACCGATACCGAATGTCGTCATTTTTCAATTTAATCCGGAAACCTTATCGCGAACCATCCAAATTCCATCGCGCCCGACCAGCGGCGCAACCCGTGAAACATCGCAGGCAGGTGAACCTTCGATCGAAAAGATCACGCTCAAGGCGAGCTTCAGCGCGGCTGACGAATTGCAAAATACGGTGACCTTAGCACGAATTTTCGGCGTCGGAACACGACTCGCCGCGCTTGAAAAAATGGTTCATCCGGCAAGTAAGCTCGGCGGATTGCTCGGCGCGGCGCTCGATGCGATCGGCGACGCGCTCGGTTTGGGCGGCGGCGATGACGATCCCCGGCAAGTTATTCCGCGCGAAAAATATCCGCGAATTTTGTTTATTTGGGGCGCTTTCAGAATTTTGCCGGTCGTCATTGAAGCGATGAGCATTACCGAACAAGAATACGATTTCTTGCTCAATCCGGTCCGCGCCGAAGTTTCGATTACGATGGCGGTCAATGCGATCGATAAATGTTCCGACGATACGATCGGCAAAGGCGCGCTTGAATATTCAAATCTGGCAAAAGACGCGCAGGCAATCGCGAATTTAGCCAATACGATCGAACAAATTGCCGAAATAATTCCATTTTAAGGAGTTTTAGAAAATTATGTTTTCCGGAAAATCGAGATACGCGGGAATTGAACAAACGGATGCCGAAACCAAGGACGGAAAAAAGGTATCGGTCGTTAAATTACGGCGTCTTCCGTTTGTCGCCGGAAACTTGACCGAAGTTCAGGGACACGACCGGCTTGATGTTTTGGCGTTCAAAAAATATCAGGACGGAACAAAATTTTGGCATATCGCCGATGCCAATACCGAATTGAAAGCCAATGACCTGGTCGCGCAGAAACCTTCGGAAAATCCGCTCGCGCGGCAGGAAGTAAAATTAATTTTAGTGCCGGAAAATTGAGCATTTTTTATGACAACGGAATTCAAAATTTTTTACGATAATCAGCCTGCGACCGAAGATCAGATCGGCGAAATCGAGCAAATCGTCGTCGAGCAGGAAATCGGACGCGTTTGGGAAGCACGGATAAAAATTCCGGTCTGCGTGAGCGAAGCCGGCAGCTGGGAAAGCGAAAACACGCCGACCAATCAGGAATTTTCCCGCGTCCGCATCGAAATCCGTAAAAATGATAATGATTTCGTGCCGCTGATCGATGGTCGAATCGTCGGTCAGGATGCCGAAAGAACTTCGATTCCGGGCAAAAGTAACATTACACTTGTCGTTCACGACGACAGCGCTCTGCTTCATCAACAGGACGAAGTGCAAAGTTTCGATGCCGACACTGACAGCGCGATTGCGCAGGAAATTTTTGACACGGCAAATTTAGGCGGCACGCCGGATGTTGAAGAAACTCCGGCACGTCCCGACAATCCGGCGGCGGCAATTATACAGCGCGGCACAAAAATGCAGATCTTGCGCTTCCTTGCCGCGCGTCATCAAGATTTTTACGCATATGTTCTGCCGGGCGATAAAGCAGGCGAAAGCATCGGTTGTTTCAAGAAATTGCCGTCCGAACCGGACGAAAACCTGCCGAAACTTGAACTTTTCGGCGAAGATTCAAATCTGGCTGAATTCAATATTCGTCAAAATTCGCGTTCCGCTTCAGAAATAACCGCTGCGACGATGAGCCTGCGCGACAAAAGCATGACGACCAGTACTTCGAGTTATCGCGATGCATCGCTTTTGGGCGACGATTTATCAGCGGATGTCAGCGACACGAATTTGACGAAAAAGCGTCTGCCGCCCGGACAAAATGATTCGGTCGATTTAGATAGTGCGACGGCGGGTGCGGCGGCAACTTCCGGTTACTCGCTCGAAGCCGACGGAAAGGTTTTGCATCTCTGTTATACCGGAATTTTGTCGCCTTTCAAGGTTGTTCCCGTCCGGCTTTCTGACAGTCGCTACAGCACGAATTACGTTATTTTTAAGGTCGTTCACACAATTTCATGGTCGGAACATACGCAAAGTTTTAAGGTCAAAGGAAATGCTGTGTCGGCGGCTGCATCAAGCAGTGCAAGTGCGCCGAATGCGTCGGCAAGTGTGTCGGCAAGTTTCAATGTGCAGATAAATATTTTTTAAATGGACGGAGAATTTGAACAATTACTGGTCAAGGTCGCCGAAAAGCAGCGCAACAGCTATTTCGGCAAATACCGCGGAAAAGTGAAAACTGTCGGCGAAGATGCAGACCTCGGCTATATCACGGCGATCGTGCCGGAGGTTTACGGCGATACTCAAGAATCTCCGATGGCTGCGCCGTGTGTGCCGTTTGCCGGACAAGGACACGGATTTGTCGCGCTGCCGGAAGTTGATGACGGCGTTTGGATCGAGTTTGAAGCGGGCGACATCTCGCGCCCGATCTGGACCGGTTTTTGGTGGGCTGACGACGAAATGCCCGAGCCGAAAGGTGTTTTGACGCGAACTTTTATCACGACCGCCGGACATAAATTGGTTTTAGACGACGACGCGGGCGAAATTCATCTGCTGCATTCCGATGGCGCAGAGATGACGATGACCGGAAGCGAGATCACGATCGAGATCGGTCAGGCGAGCATCACGATGTCGGACAGCGAGATCGTCCTCAAGGTCGGTTCGACCGAGATGTCGCCGACCGTCAAGATTTCTTCAAGCGAGATCGAACTAAAGAACGGCGCGACCGGCGTCATAAAAATTTCAACCAGCGGCGTCGATATCGGAAATGGCGCGGTCAAAACAATGTAACAATGACAAAATCGAGATCGTGAATTCAAGATTAAATATATGCCCGGACAGGTTTTAACAACGATGAGCCAGATCCAATGTATGCACGGCGGCACGGCAATATTGATGACGGCGAATACGAAACTTAACGTTGACAATGCGCCTGCTCTGCTTGAATCCGATGTTTTGGCGGTTGTCGGATGTCCGTTCACGATCGGACCAAAATATTCTCCGTGCGTAAAAATCGAATGGACAGCGGGCGCGGCGATGATGCAAAGCAACGGAACGAAAGTTTTAATAATGACCAGCATCGGCAAATGTATCAGCGGCGAAGGCGCGACACAGGGCATCGCGATCGTTGCCACGACGCAGATGAAAACAACGGCAACGTAAAAAAAGAGTGTAAATGATGAAACTTCAAAACGGCAAACATCTATCATTTCCATTTCGCATCGGCGGCGACGGACGAACGGCAACCGTTCAAACGCTTGACGAACACGTCCGCGACGAGATCGTCCAATTGCTTTTGACCAATTTGGGGGAACGCTTTTTTGTTCCCGAATTCGGCGGCGGCGTGCGGCGAATGATCTTTGAAAACGCCGACGAAACGACCGCCGCCGTCACCAAGGCTGCGATCACGCGATCGATCAATCGATGGCTCGGGCATCGCGTCAAACTCGAAGAATTACAGGTTTCGGTCACAAATTCAACGATCGATGTGGTCGTCCGATTCCGTTTGGCGGGAACGCAGGACGTCCGCGTTTTGCGTTTCCAACGCAAGGGAGGTTAATTCTTAAAATGTATGAAACTGCCATTCAACCTCTGCGAAATTTAGCGCGAACCGAGCCTTTGCTCGAACGTTCGCGGAAGATGTTCACCGTCCCGACGGAGATTCCGAAGGCGACGATCGACGCGCTGCCGCCGGCTGATCGTCAATTCTTGACACAAGCCGCATCGCCCGCGCCGCCCGCGCCTGCGCCCGCGACACTTTACACGCTTTCCGGTCAAATTTATATTCTGAACGGGCGCGTTTCGAATCTAACCATCGGACAGAAAAACGGCATATTGCTGCGGTTGAAAGTTCCGAACGGCATTCGGATGATACGCGTTTCGGTCGATACTCCGAACGATCTGGCAATGCTCGAAATACATTTTTTCAACATTAATTATCTTGCTGAAATTATTTCCGATTACACATCAGACAATAGTTCGGCGCGAAAAATATTTCCGCTTTCCGGAGGTTCGCGGCTTCGCGCCGGTGATGCGAACGGACAAGTTCAGGTTGATTCGTCAATCGCGCCGACAATTCCGGCAATCGATCAGCCCGATTCCGCTCAACCGATTCTGATTTTGCGCGTCAAACCGATCGGTGATTATTCTACCTATACGCTCGGCGTAATGGCGGCGTCAAGCGCTTCTGCTGTATTCGATCCGCTATTCGCCGAACTCAATTTCAAATTCCGCCCCGGTTGTTTTAATGCCAATTGTGCGCCCGAATGGGAAACCTCGCCCGCGCCGCTTGCCGAGCCTTCGATCGATTATCTGGCAAAAGATTATGAATCGTTTCGCCTGACGATGATTTCAGCGATGATCGAGCGTGTGCCCGAATGGCAGCCGACGAGCGAAGCCGATTTGGATGTCGCGCTGCTTGAACTTTTCAGCGCGGCGGCTGACGAACTCAGCGATTATCAAGACCGTGTGATGAATGAAGCCTTTCTCGCCGCGTGCCGCAAACGCGTTTCGCTCGCGCGGCATGCGCGTTTGATGGATTATCACATTCATCAGGGAAATCAAGCCTCAACGTGGCTCGCGATCGAAATCGAACACGATTCGGGCGTTCAAAAACAATTCGAATTATTTGAAAAACTGAAAGTTTGGGCAGGCGAAAGTAAAAGGGTTCTCGGTAAAAATAAGGAAGTCGATGCATCGATCGTTTTTCACACGCGAAGCACCGAAAGCCAGGTTGTCGATCAACTTTTAAACAGCATTGGGCTTTATACGTGGAGCGATTCGATTCCCAACCTGAAAGTAGGCAGCACGCAGGCGGATTTAAAACTTTTCGCCAAACTCTATCTCGGCGATTCAACGCTTTTTCCTGATCCGACCGAAGTTTCGGCAAAAAAGGTGCGTGATCTGATTCGCACCGGCAAAGTTCCATATCTTCTGATCCAAGAACATTTAAACCCGACGAGCGGCGCGATTTCCGGGCGCGATCCGGCGAAACGGCAGTTGTTAAAACTGCTCGCCGACCGTGCCGAAGCACTGCTTGATCCAATCACGAATGAATGGTTTGTCCGTATTCATTGGGAACAAACCGATGCCTTGCAGCGCGATTATTGTTTTACGATCGATTGTCCCGCGCCGGTCGCCAAAGTCGAAAATGTTTCGCTTTTTCACGGAAATCTGGTCGAGGTTTTTCACGGCAGAATGCAGCAAACTATTTTCAGGGAAGCTGACGCCGAACTTCAGATCGATCCGAATAAACCGCTCGAATTTTTTTATCGAAGAAGCCGCTGGGGCGCGATTTGTAGTTTGCCTGATAAATTTCTCGCCTATCAAAAGACACCGGCAGGCGGCGATTTTCCGCCGTTTTCAACCTTAAAAATTGAGGTTGAAGAACCCGGTGGCGGCAAAGATTTTTGGGATGAAGTTCCGAGTTTGATCCACAGCGACGAATCGGACGAAAACGGCGATCATTTTGTGGTCGAAACGGACGAAAATCGCCAAAGTTTCATTCGTTTCGGCAACGGAATAAATGGCAAAGAACTTTCCGACGGAGCGATCGTCGCTTGCGAATACCAATTCGGCGAACCGCTCGAAGGCAATGTCGGCGCTGACCGGATCATCGGTTTCGATGTTGATTCGATCGATTCCGCGCCGGTCGGTTTGCAGATTCGTTCGTGTTGGAATCCGTTTGACGTGATTGATGGAAAGGATCGCGAACCGGTTTCGGAGATTATCCGCCGTGTTCCGGAAGCTTATCGTTCTCGCCAATTACGCGCCGTCACTTTGGCTGATTATGTGGCGCGCGCCGAAGAGATCACAGGCGTTTCGCGGGCGGCGGCTCGTTATGCGTGGACCGGAAGCTGGCGAACGGTGCGCGTGACGATCGATCCGGTAGGGACACTCGAACTCACTGACGAGTTGCGCCGACAGGTTTTTGAATATCTTGAAGCCGTTCGTTTAATTGGCGAAGATCTTGAAATTCGTCCGCCGAAATTTGTGCCGCTCAAAATAAAAGTTTCGCTCTGCGCAGCGCCCGATGTTTGGATCGAAGATATAAGATTCGTTCTCGAACAGGAATTTTCCGCCGGATGGACACCGGACGGCAGACGCGGATTTTTTCATCCCGATCAATGGACCTTCGGACAAACCATCCATGCCAGTCAAATAATCGGACATGCCCTTCTGGTCAGCGGGGTCGAACATCTCATCAATGTTGCAATCAAGCGTCGAAATTCGCCCGTTCCCGCGACCGATTCGTTCACGAAGGTTGCTTACAACGAGATTATCGAAGTTTTAAACGATCCGGATCAGATCGAACGCGGGACGATTACTTTTGATGTCAAAGGAGGCAGACAATGAGCGAAAATGAATGCCGAAATAATTGTACGACTCCTCTCAGATTTCCACGCCGTCCGGGAACGAATTTTTTTGTCGGTGCGGGCGATGAATGTATTTGTTGCGAATCGGACACGAAAATAAGCGCCGACAATCGTCCGTCGCTGAGGCATTTTAATTACCGCATCGGAACTTACGCGAGCATTCGCGAATTTCTTTTTCACCGCATCAATCACACGCCGAATCTGCAAAACTGGACCCATCGCGAGCCGGACGATCCGGCGATCGCTCTGCTCGAAGGCGCCTCGATTTTGGGTGATATTCTGACATTTTATCAAGAAACCTACGCCAACGAAGCGTTTCTGAGAACCGCCGAATGGCGCGAAAGCATTCTCGATCTGGTGCGTTTAACGGGTTATCGCCTTTCGCCTGCACTCGGCGGTAATGCGACTTTCGCTTTTGAGATCAAAAAGGATGAACCCGTTTCGATTCCATCCGGTTTTCCGCTCAAAGCAACCCTCGAAGAACTCGAAAAACCCGCTGAATTCGAGACGACCGAAGAAATAACGGCGTATCCGTGGCTTTCGAGATTCAATCTTTTTCGCCCGCTTGTTCAAAATAATATTACAGCTTCGACCACCGAATTTTACATTTATTTGCCGAATCAATCGCTTGAAGCAATCGCCCTTAAACCCGGCGACCGTTTGATGATCGGTGAATCCGACGCAACCGGCACAGATCAGCCCGCCAAATTAACAAACCCGGAAATCGTGATCATTGATTCGATCCGCGAACAGCACGGCACGAAGATTTTCAAAATCAAAGGCAAACTCAAAAGAAGCGGCATCGTCGGCTCGCTCGTCGCCTACAAACTCGGTCGCACCTTTCACCATTTCGGCTACAACAGCCCGACCGAATTTGTCGAGCCGCCCGCAAAATTTTCATCAACCACATCAACTGACGGAAAAACCGTGACGACTTCGATCAATATTCAAAACGTGCCGGATTCGCGAAAAATTGACGCGACCACGATCGATGATTTGATCGACCCGAATTTATCTTCGAAAGATTTCCCGCTCGACGCCGAAGTGCAGGATCTGGCTTCAAATGTGAATTTTATTGTTCAGGGATTTTTTTCAAAAAGAATCGAGAGCAAAAACGCGACGGCAAATCTGCAAAATAAAACTATTGGCGGCTCCGCGTCGTTGACAATCGAGGCTACTACTTCCCTCAAATTGATTGATGAAACGAGTGCCGGCTTTTCAAAGACCGAAACTTCTAAATTCAACAAACAAAAAGCGTTGATAATCACATCGGTCGCGATGACCTTGGTCAGAACCGCCGATGAAATCAAAACTGAATTTATCAAATGGGGTTCGCTGTCGGCAACGACAAGCGTTTTACATTTCAGCGAATCATTGAGCAGTTCAACTGACGACAAAAATCAGTTAAAAATTCGCAACGCGTTGTTTCACGAAGCGATCAGTCCGCTTTTCGTCATCAAAAAAGTTAAAATCGAAACAACCAACGCGACCGGCAACTCACTGAATTTTTACGGCACGGCGAGGCAGGTCGAGAATTTGTTGAACCGCCGGATCATGCTCGAAAAGGTCGATGCAGAACCGTTTATTTTAACGGTGATGAGCGTTCCCGTTTTGTTTGAGCTCGAAACGATCGGTTTTCCGAAACTTCGACAGATCACGGTTTCCGATCAAGTTGATTACGCGGATTTCCCGAATGAAAATCCGCTCGTGACCGTTTTCGGAAATATTGCCGATGCCGATCAGGGAAAAACCGTTCCCGAAGCGGTGATCGGAAGTGGCGATAATACAAAGGTTTTTCAAACTTTTAAGTTACCGAAATCACCGCTGACGTATCATATCGAAACTTTAAATACGCCGCCCGAAACGCCCGAACTCGATATTTACGTCAGCGGTCGCCTGTGGCAAAAGGTCGAAACATTGTTCGGGCGCAAGCCGCAGGAAACAATTTATATCGTCCGTGAAGACGCAGAAAATAATAGTTGGGTGCAGTTTGGAGACGGCAAAACCGGCGCCAAACTTCCGACCGGAATAAAAAATTTGACAGCGGTCGAACGCATCGGAAATGGAGCGTTCGGCGCCTTGAAACCCGACACGAAAGTGCAAGCCGGTGCGAAAATTAAAAATCTCGACAAAATTCAGATGCCGCTCGTCGCAAGCGGCGGAAGCGACGTTGAATCGGGCGAAAATGCCCGTCAAGCCGCGCCCGCAAAAGTTCAAAGTTTGGGAAGGATCGTCAGTTTGCGCGATTACGAAGCGGAAGCGGCGGCGATTTCCGGCGTCGCCGTGGCAAATGCGGCGTGGCAAACGGTCGAAAATATTCCGGCGATCGTCATCACGGTTTTGACCGAAACCGGCAGAAGCGGCGAATTGGCGGCAATCGAGGAAACCCTGAACGGCTACAATATCGGACGCGGCGCCAATCGGTTTTCGATCTTTGTCACGCCCGGAAAACGTATGTTCGTTCGCGTTTCGGTCGAATACGCTTTAGATGCAACATTTCGCAGTGATTTGGTCGAGCCGGAAATTCGCCGCGCGCTCGGCGTCAATTTCGGCAAAGCGTCAAATAACGAAGATCAAAGCGGTCTCTTCAGCTTGCGGCAGCGGCGCTTCGGTGCACGTGAATACGCTTCATCGATCGAGGGTGTTGTCCAAAATGTGATGGGCGTGATTTGGGCGCGAACGACCTGTTTCGACGCGCTTTCCGATACCGATAAACCGAATGAAATCGAATTGCCGACAAACACGGTTTTAAATCAAATTGTGGCGGCGGGCGCGACCCATATATTGAGCCTTTTCAACCAACATTTGACGCTGACGCAGGTTTCAGGAGAGTAAAATTAAGATGGCTGAACAAAGATTTTACAATTTATACAAACGGCTGCCGGAAATATACCGAATAAAGGACGAAGAACTGCCGAAAAATTATCTCTACGCCGACCAACCCGTCGAAGCGCTTCAACTCAAAAGTTTTCTCGCGCCGGTCGAAGAATTGTTCGGCGCGATCGATGAAAATATCGAATCGCTCTATCACGATTTTTTTATCGAAACCTGCGACGATTGGGTGATTCCCTACATTGCCGATCTGTTAGGAACTACTCATCTGACCGGCGATGTCTGGACGCTTCGCGCCGATGTTGCTGACACGATCGCACTTCGGCGCCGAAAAGGAACACTCGGCGCGATCGAACTTTTAACATTTATCCTGACAAAATGGGGCGTTCACTGCGCCGAATTGCGCGAAAATCTCATCTGGAATCAGCATCTCAATCATCAGCGACCGGACGAAGGCGGCGCACCGCCTTACAGTTTGCCAAAGGTTTTATTAGAAACGCCGATTCGCGGCGGTACGGTTAATCTACGCGATCCATCGCTGATTTCATTGCTCGAAACGCCCTTCGATTCGTTTGCGCATATAACCGATGTCAAGCCACACAAAACCGGACAGATTCGATATAATTTGCCGAATCTGGCGATTTATTTGTGGCGTTTGAAGGATTTTCGGCTGCGCGTTACCAAACCATTCACGCGCCGGGTTGCGCAGGCAAAGGGCGCGCCGTTTGTCGTTCGCGTCAATGTCAATCCGATTCCGATAAATAATCTTTCCGCGCCCTACGTCAAATCCGCGAATACACCGACGGGGCAACCCGTCAAACTTTTTAACACGAATCGATTCGATCTTTTTAACCAATCCCGGACGGGAACTGGAAAACTCAATCTATCGTCGATCGCGCCGCACATTTCGAGCGTTGATCAAGTTCCAGCGCCGATTCCGGTCGAACGTATTTCTGATTTTGAGATCGCCAAAACCTACGACGATTCGCTTGCATCGCCCGTTCCGCAGTCATTTAAAACGTTTGCCGACGCAAGTTTTACGGCGCCGCAAGAATATGTTTCGGTTGAATCCTACGACGAAACAAAAACAAATTTGATGACTCTAAACGTTTCGGATGTCGGTTTTCAGCTCCATATTCCCGAATCTGTTTTTCCGAATGAATCCTGGCTTCACCGAAAATTGCCGCGTTTTTGGACCATTCGCGGCGAAAATCTTTGCGCTTGGGAAAAAGGCTTGCTGCCTGTTTTGAATGATCGTGAAATCGCGATCGATCCCTTGCGCGGGCGCGTCTTGATCGGCGTTTCGTCGCAGGCAAGAGCTGATGCGCTCGTCAATGACCTGCTATTAACTTTTACATACGGCGCCGTCGGCGAGGTCGGCGCGCATCCGATCTCGCACGGCGCGCTGCCGAAAGAACTCGACAAATCACAAACACCGGCGGTTGTTTTCCGTTCGGTAAATTTACGCGTTAATCCGAATGGTTTGCGGGATGCGCTCGTCGGAATCAGTTCGCGAACCGCTCCGACGGTCGTCGAAATCACCGACAGCCGAACGCATTTTCTCGATTTAAACGACGCCGCTCTTTCCGGCGATGTCGTCAGCGAAAGCGGAATCGTCAGTTTGAAACTAAACGCACCGCTCGTCATTCGCGCCGCTGATAATCAGCGACCGATCATTGAATTGGCGCGTCCCCTTGCCTTTCGCCCGACCAATGTGACGAGTGCTAATGCCGACCAACAAAAGGAATTTGATGCGATCGTCGAGACGATCTTTGTGCGGCTCGAAGGTTTATATCTCGCACGTAATTTGAGCTACAAGGCAAACGATCCGCTGCTCGCAAGAGCGGCATTGAATAAGTTCGAGATTTTAAACTGCACGCTCGATCCCGGCGGATTTTCGAAATTTGACGGATCGCGCGCGCCTTTTCTGCCTTCGATCAGATTGTTTGAACCTTACGGATTTGTTGATGCTGACGACGAACGCGAGTTTAAACAGACACCCGAAATCGTCATTCAACGTTCGATCACCGGCGCGATTTTGACCGATGAAGGTTATCGACTTTGTTTGAACGATTCGGTCGTGGACGCAGGACAAGGCGTTGATAATTTGACTGATGCCTTCGCCATTACTGGCGCGACCGATCCGTCAAACGGTTATGCGGCGGAAACAATTATCCGCAACGTAACAATTTTGGGCAGAACGAGGACGGCAAGTATCTCGGGAAATGGCGGAATATTCGTTCACGCGCTCGAAGCCGAAAATCAGCAGATCGGTTGTTTGAAATACAGCTTTTTTCCCGATGACATAAAAAACCAATTACCGACGAATCATGCCTGCGTTAACGGTAAAACGGCGAATTTGATTTTTACGAGCGAGATTTTCGGCGATCCGGCACATTGTCAATTATCTTTGGAATCCGACCGACGAATTTTGGAAGAAGGTGTCAATAACGATCAAATGGGTGCATTTAATTTTCTGCAGGAAGCGCATAAATGGCGCAATTTGCAGATTCGTTTTCGTGAATTTATGCCGGTCGGAGTCAGACCGTTGTTAATTCCAATAACTTAGTGAAAGATGTTTTGAATCGCTGTTTTTTCTGTTGAATTCTTTCACGAAAAGTTGACGGATCAGCAGGTT
>JBBQOA010000049.1:0-13841 GCA_038330465.1 Pyrinomonadales bacterium | reverse complement strand
CATAATTGTTCATAAATAATTTATATTTATAAAGATCGCCGTCGGGGAATTTAACGTTCAGCGAAGTTGACCAGCCGCCCTGAAATTTGTCCACGCTGATTTGGCTCACATCTTTTAATTCGCGATAGCAAACAGTTCCGTCGAATGTTTCGATAACCTGCGTCGGCGTGAGATAGATGCCTTTTTTAAGCGGCGAACGCCTGCCTCTGAAAAATACCCGAAAGAGATACAAATAGCACAGCGCAAAAACAGATGCGCCGCCCGCAAACACAATAGTCCATTTCAAATCGAACACGACATTTTTAGAAACTTCGAGAAAAGAGATGAAATCTGCGAAAAACAAAAGGAATCCGATTGATAGGAGAAATAATAAAGCTCCACTTGTGTATTTAGCGACATAGCGAACCTTCAAAAAATCGCCGTCGGTATTTTGCAGTCGAAGCAATTTTTCCTTCACGTCTGTCGGCAAATCTGCAAACACATAAACTCTTTTCGACCGCGGAATTTCAGGTGGAGAATTATTTCCAATTGTTTGCTGATTCGTCATATTTTTATTTTCGCCAATTCTTTCAGTTCGGCGACCACCGGATGCGATCTGGCAAAATTAAAAAATCTCATTTTCGGAAGAAAGGTAATTTTGCTGCCGAATTCCGTCTTTTCTTTGAAATGAATCGTCACCGGATGACCTCGCAGACGTAGTTCCGTGATGTTCTGAATATTTGAAAAAGGCACGGAAATTTCTTTCAGATAATTTGAAATATATAAAAATTTATCGTCAACGCTGACTGCTTTGAGACGCATCGAGAGCCAAAATATAACGGCAAATATCACGAGAAATAACGCCGGAAATAACACTTTGACAGCCAACGGCAAGGGCAACTGCCCGTTTTTGCCCGAATCGAAAAGCAGTGCGAATATCGCTAAACCCCAACCGAAAAGCACGAACGAAGGAACACCTATTTTCGAGATAAAAGTTATTTTTGATGATATTTGTCGTTTCATTAGATTTGGATATTTTTAATTGATCGGCTCAAGTGCCACAACGATTCGGTGTTCGGCGATGACGTAGGCGTTCACGCGCTTTCCCAGATGCGCTCCCGAAAGTTTGGTTGCGAAACCTGAATAACGCTGACCGTTTAGGCTAATCGCATAAATACCGCGATTCGATGAAGGGAGAAACACACCGACCTCGGCATTCTCGATTTGAGTAACCTTGCACGCGGCGACCTTGATCGGATCGGCAAAACGGAATGCGTAGTAAATACCGAGCGGCATAGCGGCGAAAACGATTCCAAAGATCGACATAAAAATGATGATTCCGAGATCGCCAGTCTTCATAAAATTCCAGACACCTATGCCGACTCCGCCCACGACCAAGATAACGGCGATGATCCATACGCCGACTTTGCCGCCCTTTCGCACCTGCATTTGGCGGGCGATTTGTTTCTCCGACATTTGCCCCGCACGATTCATCGCAATATCCGATTCGTCGAGTCCCTGCGCCGCGAGTGATTCTTTAATATTTATTTCCAGCATTATTCTCCGTTAAGCAATTTCTTCGTGAAAATCACCAGCGATAACTGTTAGTTTCGCGTCAATTCTCCTTAAAAATCAGTTAAATTTTATTTCCTCATTTCGTTTATTTCGCATCATCATTTTCCGCCCATTTCGGCAAACCGCAGTTCACACAATGACGGGCGAATATCGGATAGGCATTCGTGTTTAAACTCTGCGGAGTTCGGAAGAAAGGTTTTTGGCATCGCGGACATTTCCAATAACTTCGGTAATAGCCGACGACACAAATGGCGAATCCCGCGATGCCGAGCGCGAACAAATAAACATAAAACAGCGTCGCCGAAAATTTTGTCACGGCAAGCGGCAATCCAATCGCCAATGCCAAAACAAAAATCGTTACGGCAAACCAATAAACACGGCTTCGTTTTTTATAATCGTCCCATTTTTCTGTGTATGACATAGTTTTTAAGTAACCTTCGTCAAACCTTTCAATTCTTCGACAATCGGATGATAACGCTGAAAGGAAGATAAAAATTCCTCCACCAATTTCGGCATAAAAAATATTTTCTTTCCAATTTCGGTTTGCGACTTAAAATAAACGCCGACCCAAACGAATCCAATCGTCGTCAGGCGAATGTCTTCAACTTCCGACAGCGGAATTATCTTTTCTCTAATCAAGCGCGACACATAAAGATTATTTTCGTCCACGCTGACAAATTTCAGCCGAAAGTTGATCCACAGAAAAAACAGCGCCCAGATAAAGAACATCGAAACGACCAGAATTTTAATCGGCAAAGTGTCTTGCGCCAATTCACGATAAGCGGCGGGCAATGCAACGAGCGGAAGAATCGCTACCAGAAAATTAAAAATCTTTGTCGGCAGAGTCCATTTGGAAGAAATATTTCGTTTCATTAATTGTTTTCTCCTTGAAGCGCGTTAAATATCTTTCAAAATCGCTTGCGGCAGCGCGTCAATAAATCTAAAAACTTCGTCGTAATTTTTAATTCTCTGCGGAATCACCCAAACCACGCCGCCGTTTGCGAAAACTAATTCGGTGCGCCAATTGTATGTGCCGCCGTATCGAGACCTACCTGTGCGCTTGATCGCGCCGCGAAAATCGCTCCACAAAAAATGCCGTCCGTCGCCGCGCGTGATGCCGCTTGCGTCAATTAATTTGATTGATTTTCTTTTCGCTTTCGTGAGCAAATAGCTCAGGGTGAAGATAATCAGGATATTTATCGAAACGATAAATATTGATATATTTCTGATACCGTTTGTCAGAACGACCAACAAAGTCAATCCGCCGAAAAAAACGTAAAAAACGATTGCCGCCGCGTTGAAAGTCCGGCGATATAAAACCTTGATTTGATGAGTCGGTTGATAAAGACTGCGCCAGTCAATTTCCTCGTATTCGACATTTTTTATTCGCCGGTAAATTGTGACGGCACGAATAAACAAAAACGCCGCGCCGCTAAACAAAATCAAACCGACCGCGCCCGTCCACAGAGCTTCGAGCCGGTCGTGATCGGCGCTATTTTGATTCGACCGAATAATTTCGTTTTGATTGTTTTTGCTGCTTGAAAGCACATTCGGATTTTTTTGAAGATATTCCGCATAATCGGAAGCGTGACGGAATTGTTGAAAAGTCCAGAAAGCCCAAACACAAAAACACACGCCGGCGATTAGCAGAAATGTTCCGATAAGTGCGCTGAAAGCCGCTTTGTCAGGGCGTTCGGTGCGCGTCTTTTTTAATTTTTCAGCTTCGTTCATCAGTTTTTTATTTGCTTTCCGCTTCGACAAATTCGGCGTTTTCGAGCGCGGGCGCGATTGTCTCGAGCAGTTTTTGGACTTCGCCCTTGCCGCCTTCAAAACTGAAATATAACGCCGCCGCCGAAGTTGACGGAATATTCAGCATGGCGAAACTAACGAGCAAAGTCGCGCCGGTGCGAATGTGGCGCAGTTGATTGCTATCAATCGTCATTGCGTCGGCGGTCGCGTTCGGCGACGCGTATTGAAAGGTTTGCATTCGAAAATAATTGCCGTGCGCGTTGGCGACGAAACTCTCTTTTGAATTACTCATTGATTCAGGCGCGAAATTAAATATTTTTTCAAATTCGCCCGAACCCTGATAATCGCCGAGCAAAGGCGCGAATGCCGAGTAAAGCGGCACGAGCGAAGTGCCGAATTTGACGTTGCCCGTTTTGAAAATTTTGATTCGCAAATCCGGTTCGCCGTCGGGCGTTTGGGAAAATCCGTAGTCTTCCAAATTTGAAGTCGGCGGCGGCGCGGCAGTCGACTTCTGCGTTTCCGCCGTTTGCCGTGAAAGGTTGTAGGCTTTCTGGAATTCCGGCGGAGTGGACTTGACGATTTCCCCGTTTTCGGCGGCAATAAAAAGCCAATAATGATTTTGATCGCTGTTTGTAAAGTTCCAACTAAATTCTTCCGACCAGTTAAATCCCTCCATAGATTCGGGCGTTAGAATATTTGAAAAAGAACTCTCAACGACATAGCGCGAACCGTCGCTGTTACCATTTTTCCAACCCGCGCCGTAAAAATTTTCGTAAAATTTTTCCAGATAATCAGCTTTTAATTCGCCGTTTTCAGTCCACGTTTTCGGCACAAGACAGTAAAAATTACAGGCGTAATTTGACGCTTTTGTAAAACCCGACGGCAGCCTCAAACCGTCTTTGATAATAATTGTCACCGTCGCCAACGGTATTTTCGGCGCGGCGGAATCGTTTGCGTTGACGGGCGGCACGAAATCGGAATTGTGCGGCAGATCTGGGTTGGTCTTCTCGGCAATTGATTTCCAGCCGATCTTTGCCAGATGTTCCCTGATCGGGCGAAGCTGCGCGAGCGGAATAAAATAACTGTCGCTGACCGTATCGGAATTAAACCATACGCCGTGAACGCCGTATTTGATGAACTGTTCGAGATATTCGACCGCGCCGCTCGCCGGAATTTCGAGCATCTGCGCCGAACCGTCCGTGTCGGTTAAATTGTTTTCCCGCGCAAAACGCTGCAATCGGTCCGAATCGGTAAAGGCTCGAATCATCTGCTGTCCGTCGGCGTAATCGGCGTTCGCCGCAACATACGGATTAATATTCGGAAGTGCGCCGCGAGCGATAAAAAGCCATTTTTCGAGCGCGAAGGTCGAACCGAAAAGATTGTTCAAATCATCCATCGCGCCGCCCGATTTATTCACTTTGCGGGAAAGCGCGTCAATATTTACATTTGTTTCCATAAAATATTTTTTAAGTTTTCTCCCATCTTTATTAAGATTTTATCTTAATAAAATTCTTCAACGCCCGTAGCCGTTTGCGCGTTTCCCAAATGAAAACGCGGCGCATAATCGGATTTAAGATCGGTCGCAAAACGCGCGGTTTCGCCGTGAAATTAACTTTGTAAATCACTTCCGAATTTTCATCGTCAATTTTCCGATGCCGAATACTCGCCGCAAAAGACGCGAAAAACGGTGGCTGATTGAGCATTTTAACCGCCGCGACTTTGCCGGGTTCAAACGAAACGTATTCGGTTCGGACGGCGAAACCGCCCAAAATCGTTTTACCGCGACACACCGAAATCGCGCCTTTTTCAGAATGTTCAAATTCCGGTTCAAGATACGCCTCCTGCAAAAGCGTGTCCCATTCGAGCCGCCGTTCGTAATCGTGCAGAAGCGCAAAAACGGCTTCCGCCGATGCGGGAATTATTTCTTTTATTTCAGCGGTCGGCATAAATTTAATCCACAATTGACCAAGCAAATCTGCCCTCAGCCAGACCACTGACCCACGATATGACAGCAGTTCCCTTACCGTACTCGTTCACTCCAAAAACATCAAAGTAATTGAACAGTGTTATTCCCCAAGTGCCTTCAAGATTTACTAAAACAATTGATTGTGTAGTTAAATCTTTATAATTGTCATAATCTTTAAGCACTGATCCTGCAAAGAATTTAATAAGCTTTTTCTGCGAATTTAAAACTTTCCAATAACCAGGAAGTTGGTCGAAAAATGGTTTTAGATAAGACGAGCCGGTCAAACCTGCTACAACATTTTGTTTTTCACCGGCAAAAGAATCTTTAATAATACCCAAAATTGAAGGTATTGAAATATACAACCTTAATATTTGACCATTTTTATCCAAAATTTCTACTGTGTTATTCCTCATGATTTTCTCCTGATTTTTTATTAAAATTTTCTGGTTTCAGTTCGCTTCCAAAACAACGCAGTGTTCAAGACGCGGCGAAAATTCCGGAACCGGAGTATCGTCTTGAAATCCTTGAACTTTCACGTTCTCGTCCATCATCAAACGATTCAGTTGTTCGAGATTGTCGTCATCGAAATAACAACTTACGCCGTGCAAAACTCCCGGCGCGAAAAGCGTTACCCAGGGCTGCGTCGCCCCTTTTTTTTCAAGCGAAATCAGCGAAACTTTGCCCGCCACGGCAATGTTTTTGCCCGCATATTTTTTCAAATCTTCAATTTTCGCGCCTTTTTTGGTAAATACTTTGTCATAAACTTCAGAGGTTAGGGTAAAATCGGCTTTTTCGACCTTCGGACTTTGGATTTTTGTCGCCGCGAGATCATCATTTTCGAGAGCATTGATCTTTTCTTGCGCGACGTTGGATTTTTCGGAATTAATCTGTGAAGATTTGGATGGATTGCAGGCAAAACCGGTGACAAAAATGATCGCTGATGCAAATATTGCAAACAATTCGTTTTGTTTTTTCATATATTCTTTGCACTTTCGATAAAAATTATAGTTCGGACTCATTTCGATTTATGCTAAAATTTGCACAATAAAAGATTTTAGTTGATTTATAAAACTTCCCGTTGAAAAAAGTCCTTTGAACCGGCAGAGATTTTTGTTAGAAAAATATTAGAAGCCTTATGTCTCTGAAAACAAACAGTTTTGAGTTTGAAGAATATATTCTCAACGCCAGGGAAAGAACTCTGCTCCGAAAGCCTTTCAACTGCTTTTATTTTTGGTGGAAAATCACGGTCGGCTCATCAAAAAAGAAGATATGATGCAGGCGGTTTGGGCGGAAAATTTTGTCGAGGACGGCAATCTTACGTTTACGATCAGTCTTCTGCGAAAAGCACTCGAAGACAACCCGCAAAATCCGCGTTTTATAAAAACCGTGCCGCTTCACGGGTATAAATTTATTGCCGATGTCAAAAATTCCGCCGAGGAAATTACCGAGAAAGAACCGGGACTGCGTTCGGACGAAAAAATTCCGGCGCGGTCCGCCTCGAATAACTCGTTTATTGCCATCGTGGGGTTCACAACTTTTCTGCTGATCGGTTCGATCATACTTGGCGGCTGGTATCTGGAAAGAAAAAATTCCGGCGCCTCTTTGCCGATCTTAACCGCCACGTTTGCAGCTGAAAAACTTTCTTCCGACGGCAATGTGTACCACGCCGTAATTTCGCCCGACGGGAATAATGTCATTTATACGAGCAGTCTGAGATACAAAGTGAGCGTTTGGCTCCGACAGCTCGGATCCGGCAATAACGTCGAGATAATTCCGCCCACCGAGTCGATATATTACGGGTTGGCTTTCTCGCCGGACGGGAATTTTGTTTATTTCGCCCGGAAAGCACGGAATTTTGAGGGGCAGGCGGATATTTTTCGTATTTCCGTGTTCGGCGGCGTTCCCGCCAAAATCGTTAGCGAAACCCAGGGATTGTTCGGCATTTCGCCGGATGGCTCGAAGATATCCTTTGTCCGCTGCAATAAGCGCAAGGATGAAAACTGCTCCCTCTATCTTGCCGACAGTGCGGACGGCGGCAATGAAGTAAAGCTCGTTTCGCGTCCGCAGCCATTACGAATCGGTGGAAACGTTTTTTCGCCCGACGGAAAATCGATCGCCTTCGCCGCCGGACAATCGGAGAATCAGTCGAACGAATTCGGCTTGATGGCGGTCGATATCGAAAGCGGTCGGGAGCGCGAACTGGCATCGGAAAAATTTTTCGAGATCAGATATCTGGCGTGGCTGCCCGGTAATAACGGCTTGCTCATCACAGCCTCAAGGGTTCCGAATAGAAATTTCCGAATCTGGCAAATTTCCGACGGCGGCGGCGAGTCCAGGTCGCTGACCAAAGATACGGAAAATTATTCGAATTTGAGTTTGAATGAGAACTTCAGCCTGCTCGTTTCGACCCAATTTAAATCGGATTTTCGACTGATGATGTTCAGTCTCGAAAACCCCGCACTAAAACGAGTTGTGGCGGAATCTGACACCGCGTCCTTTTCACCAGACGGAAAGATCCTTTTTTCATCCGGAAAAACGGGCAATCTGGAGATCTGGGCGATCGAACCGGACGGCAGCCGCCAAATCCAATTGACCAATGACCCGGGCGATGACAATGAACCGAGGGTCTCGCCCGACAATAATTTTATTTTTTTTGCATCGAACCGTTCGGGTGAAGCTCAGGTTTGGCGAATGAACTCCGATGGCAGCAATCAAACGCAGATCACAAAATCAAACGGCGGATTTCCGATTTTCGTGTCGCCCGACGGAAAGACGGTTTATTATCATCACGGGCGTGACCGCACGCTCTGGAGCGTATCCGCGACCGGGGGCAATGAACAATTGATCTTGGATAAAAGTAAATACGCTTTTGCTTTGAGTGCCGACGGCACGCTGGTCGCCTTTTCCGAGAAGGACGGCGAGAACCGGGTATTAAACATATATTCGATACCCGAGAAAAAAATCACCAAAACTTTCAAAACCGCGATTGAAAAAAGCCGGATTCTTGAAATCCAATGGATGCCGGACGGAAAAAGCGTTTTATATGTTTTGACCGACAATGCATTTCAAAATCACAGCCTTTGGAGTCAAGATCTGACCATCGCCAAACCCAAACGGATCGTTGATTTCGGCGATGATGAATTGCCCGAATCGTCGGGTTTTGCCGTTTCGCCCGACGGTCAGACGTTCATCATCAGTCAGGGCGGCTGGAAACACGACGCGGTTTTATTAAGAGGATTGAAATAGTATTTTTTCAAATCGCGCCTGTGCCCTGATTGATTAAACGATTGATAAATCATAGAATTTATGGCGGTGAACAAAAAGTAATGTTTTCAACTTAGCCGCCGAATTTATCAATCGATAAAAATCAATATTATCAAGGGCAATTACTAAAACGATCCGATGTTATTTTTTCGCATTCCGATTTTAATTTGACCTGATTTTGGCGGGCAGAGAAAGTTAAAAGAAATATTCGCTTAGCCCCTAGCCTGAAAAAGCAGCATCACAAAATAATCGAAAGGCGATTCGCGGAGTCCGCCACCTTTCGGATCAGCAATTATCAATCGAACAAAAATATAGTTCACTTTTTTGACCCGTATGCAAAAACACAAACCGTCATTTATCGAAGCAATCGCCGAAAAGCTCGGCTTGATCGAAAATCTGCATTCGTCGTTTGAATCGGAAGAGATTCCGCGCATCAACGAACCCGGCGAACTCTCGAATTATCCGCCGCCGGAAATGTGGGACGATTGGACGGAATATGAGGCGACGAGCGGGCACGAGCGCGAGAAAAAGAATTATATGATCGTGCCGACGATCTGTTTTAACTGCGAATCGGGTTGCGGACTTCTGAGTTATATCGAAAAAGACTCGCTGAAAGTCCGCAAGTTCGAAGGCAATCCGTATCATCCGGGATCGCGCGGGCGAAACTGCGCGAAAGGTCCGGCGACGATCAATCAGATCAATGACATTGACCGTATTCTTTATCCGATGCGGCGCACGGGAAAACGCGGCGCCGGCGGTTGGGAAAGAGTTTCGTGGGATGAGGTTTTAGATGATATTGCCGGAAAGATCCGCGCAGCGCTCATCGAAGAACGGCGAAACGAGGTCGTCTATCACGTCGGGCGTCCGGGACACGAAGGCTTTATGGATCGAATTCTGCAATCGTGGGGCGTTGACGGGCATAATTCGCACACGAATATTTGTTCGGCAGGCGCGCGGTTCGGTTATGCGATGTGGCAAAATTACGACCGACCTTCGCCCGATCACGCGAATGCGCGGTTTATTTTATTGATTAGCGCGCATCTTGAATCCGGGCATTATTTCAACCCGCACGCGCAGCGCATTATCGAGGGAATGATGAACGGCGCCAAACTCGCCGTGATGGATCCGCGTCTGTCGAACACGGCTTCGATGGCGGATTACTGGATGCCGACCCAACCCGGAAGCGAAGCCGCCGTCCTGCTCGCGATCGCCAATATTTTATTGCAGGAAGATCTCTACAATGCCGAATACCTCAAAAATTGGGTAAATTGGCGCGACAGTTTGCGCGAACTGAAACAAAGGTCAGTTCCGTCTGCGGTAGCGGATGGTTTAAGCGCGGATTCTCAAACTTCTGCCGACGGTACAAATGATGATGTTCAACCATCCGCTACCGCAGACGGTTCTGACCTGAAGTTCGAAAATTTCATCGCTGAGCTCAAAAAACTTTACGCCGAATACACGCCCGAATTTGCCGAAAAAGAATCGGGCGCGAAGGCTGAAATGATCCGTGAAATTGCCAAAAAGATCGGCGAAGCGGGAACTCGTTTCGCATCGCACAACTGGCGTAGCGCGGGATCGGGAAACTTGGGCGGCTGGGCGGTTGCGCGCTGTCTGCATTTTTTGAATGTCTTGACGGGCAGCGTCGGCACGGTCGGCGGAACTTCGCCGTCGGCGTGGAATAAATTTAAACCAAAAGGCTTTTCGACGCCGCCCGCGCAGAAATTCTGGAACGAACTGCATTTTCCGAATGAATATCCGCTCTCGCATTACGAAATGAGCTTTCTACTGCCGCATTTCTTAAAAGAAGGACGCGGCAAACTGGCGGTTTATTTCACGCGCGTTTTCAATCCCGTTTGGACCTATCCCGACGGTTTTACGTGGATCGAAGCGCTGTCCGACGAATCGAAGATCGGCATGCACGTCGCGCTCACGCCGACGTGGAACGAAACCGCGTATTTTGCCGATTACGTTCTGCCGATGGGACACGCCTCCGAACGCCACGACCTTGTTTCCTACGAAACACATTCGGGTTTGTGGATCGGTTTTCGTCAGCCGATCCTGCGCGAAGCCCTCAGAAAACAGGGCAAAACGGTCGAGTTTACATACGAAGCGAATCCCGGCGAGGTCTGGGAAGAAGACGAATTCTGGTTTGAATTGTCGTGGCGGATCGATCCGGACGGCTCGCTTGGAATTCGCAAACATTTCGAATCGCCGTATCGCGCTGGCGAGAAGATCACGATCGACGAATATTATCGATATATTTTTGAACATACGAAAGGTTTGCCCGAAAAAGCGGCGGAAGAAAACCTCTCGCCGCTCGAATATATGCGGAAATACGGCGCGTTCGAGGTCGAAGCGATGTCTTATAACAAGCATCTGCACGCGCTTTCCGACGATGAATTGAAGGGCGCGGAAATCGATTCCGCAACCGGCGATGTCCTTAAAGGGGGCAAAAATATCGGTGTTATGATCGACGGCGTTGCGCGCACCGGTTTCCCGACGCCTTCGCGAAGGCAGGAATTTTATTCAACGACGATGAAGGATTGGAAATGGGCGGAATACGCTTATCCTGTTTATATCAAAAGCCACGTTCATCCCGAAACTTACGACAAATCGAAAAACGAGATCACGCTCGTCCCGACATTTCGGCTGCCAACCTTGATCCATTCGCGTTCGGGAAACGCCAAATGGCTCGCCGAAATTTCCAACCGCAATCCGCTCTGGATGTCGGTCGAAGACGCGGCGCGGTGGGGCATTGTAACCGGCGAACTGGTGCGCATCAATACCGACATCGGTTATTTCATCAACAAAGCGTGGGTCACCGAAGGAATGAAACCGGGCGTCGTCGCCTGTTCGCATCATCTCGGACGCTGGCGCCGCGAACAGGACGCGACCGCCAACCGCTGGGCGGTCAATCAGGTGACGATCAACGAAGTTGATAAAGGCAAATGGAAAATGCGCGTCGTTGACGGCATTCGCCCGACTAAATCCGAGGATCCCGACACGGCAAGAATCTTCTGGTCGGACGGCGGCGTCCACCAAAACATCACGTTTCCGGTGCATCCCGACCCAATTTCGGGAATGCACTGCTGGCACCAAAAAGTCTCGATCGAAAAAGCCCACGCCGAAGACCAATACGGCGACGTTTTTGTCGATACGGAAAAATCATTTGCGATCTACAAAGAATGGCTAAAAATGACCCGCCCCGCGCCCGGACCGAATAATTTGCGAAGACCTTTGTGGCTCAATCGTCCGCTTCGTCCGGTTGAGGAAATGTTTTATATCGGCGAAAATAAATAAAAATGGCTTTGATCTATTGGATAATCATTATATTTTTTGTTTTGGCGCTGATCGCGCTCGCGGTCGTTGCGTATCGTTTCCGGCAGCATCTTCAAACCGGTTGGTTTATGCTGAAAACTTATCGGCAGTTTCGGAAAAACGCAAAGCCCGCCAAAAAAGTGATCGAAAATACCGCCAAATCCGACGCGCCGCTCATCAAATGCGCCAAATGTCATAAATGGGTTCCGCAGGATCAAGCCGTTAAATTGAAAGCCAATTATTTTTGCTCGCATAATTGTCTGGAAGAATCTTTTACGGCGAAAAGGTGAAGGCGGGCGGCTGAATGTTTTTTGAGTTTTAAGGAGGCGCGAAGATGAGAATTTTAATTACCACCGATGGTTCGGATTTCAGTCAGGCGGCGGTTGAAAAATGCTGCGAAATGGTCGTCAACCCCGCCGAGACGGCGATCAAGATCGTTTCCGTTTATGAACTGACGCTGCCGCTCGACGTTTTTCCGTCGCCGACGGATTTTACCGAAAAACTCGAAAATTCGGCGCGCGAACAGGCTCAGGAATTTGCCGACCAGTCCGCCGCGCTGGTGCGCGAAAGATTTCCCGATTCAAACATTGATCTGACGATTCAGGTTTCAATGGGCACGCCCGAAGAAATTTTGCTCGAAACGGCGCGGGAATGGAACGCCGATCTGATCGTCGTCGGTTCGCACGGACGCGGTTTCTGGGGGCGAATGCTGCTCGGTTCGGTGACGGACGCGCTCGTTCATCACGCGCCCTGTTCGGTGCTCGTCGTTCGCAAACCCATCTGATTTTTAAATCGACATCTTTCCAAAATAAAAGAATCAAGAACCAACATTTTAACGCCAAGGCGCAAAGTGTTTTTAGACCAAGTTGCGTAAAAAAATAAGATTTATTAGCCGCGGATGAACGCGGATGAACGCGGATTTAAATTGATTTGTCGGCGAAATTCGCGTTTATCCGCGGCTAAATTTTATCTGACATATTTATGCAACCCAGTGTTAGAAATTCAACAAAGCATTTCTGCTCAAAAATTTTTGCGCCTTGGCAACTTTGCGTCTTCGCGTTAAAAAAACTATTTTGGAAAGAAAAAAAGCGCGGAAGTTTACTTGAACCGCGAGGCGACATAGCCGAGACCGGTCGCGACCGAACTGAAATAATCGGGTCGGATAATTTTGTCTTCGCCGAATATTTCGACGACCATTTGGTTGAGCAGCGGAATCTGCGAAGTGCCGCCCGTCAAAAGCACGCGGTTGATGTTGGCGGGTTTTGCGCCTGCCGCCGTTAGAGATTCGTGAATCGCGGCTTCGATCTTTTCGGCGACCGGCGCGATCAGCTCTTCAAATTCTGTGATCGTGATCTCTTCGCGCAAATCGAGCGGGCTAAATTTGATGAGCGCGTGCGGGTCATCGGATAAATGTTTTTTGGCGGTGTCGATTGCCTGAAACAGCTCGAATCCGTAATGCTGTTTGATCAGATTGAGCAGGCGAGCGACATCTTCCGGTCGGTCGGACGAACGCGCGATCGCCAGAATGTCGCCAATGTCGCGGCTGTTTTTTAAGAGATTGATGCGGTGCCATCTGGAAATTCGCTCGATCAGATGAACGGGAAAAGGCATTTTCTTGCCGAGCGAGAGAAAGGTCGAACCCGCGCCGAATTTCGGGGCGAGCTTGTGCTTCATGATTTGCGAACTCAGGGCGTCGCCCGCCTGGTTAACGCCGCTCACCGCTTTGATGTCGGCGTCGCGATTGGCGAGCAAAGATCGCTTTGGCGAGGTTTCGATCACGCAAATATCGCTTGTTCCGCCGCCGAGATCGACGACGCAGACGAGTTCGGCGGCGGTCGTCGTGATCTCGTAACCAAGCGCCGCCGCGACCGGTTCGAGCCAGAAAACAACTTCCTTGAAGCCGGCTTTTTTAGCGGCGTTTTCGAGTCTTGTCACGGCAAGCTCGGAAAAATTGACGGGACGCCCCAAAACGACGCCGTCAAATACGGCG
>JBBQOA010000048.1:0-13881 GCA_038330465.1 Pyrinomonadales bacterium | reverse complement strand
CCTAGCGAAAAGCGTCTGGACATCACGATATACATATCCTGAAAGTCGTTAAATACCGCCGCGCCCAAAGTTTTCGCATTAAACGAGCCGTCGGGATTCGATACTTTCAATAGGTCCGCTTTCGAGTTGTCAGTCTGAAATTCCCAAACAAGTTTTCCTGTTTTAGTGTCGACGGCGTGGAGTCTGCCGTTGGCGTTGCCGATATAAGCCAAATCTCCGGCGAGCGCTGCCGATGAAAAAACACCCGTTTTCATCGCAAACGTAAATCGCGGCAGTCCGGTTTTCGCGTCGAGCGCGAGAAGCTGAAGAGTCGAGCCTGTCCCGACATATACCGTGCCGTCTGCGACGGCGGGCGTTGAACTGACCCAGCCGCGATCTGTGAAATAATCCCACTTCTTGCGACCCGTCGCCGCGTCGAGCGCGTAGACGTGCGCGTCACGGCAGCCGACGTAAACCGTTCCGTCAACTATAGCCGCCGATGAAGTGAATCCGACCTGATTATGCGCCTCCGGGTCTTCGCCCGCCTTAAATCGCCACTTTTCCGCGCCGGTTTCGGCATCGAGAGCGTAGAAATTGCTGTCCCAACTGCCGATGTAAACCGTGTTATTGGCAATCGAAGGCGAAGAATGCACTACGTCTTTAGTTGCAAATTTCCATTTCAGCGCGCCAGTTTGTGAATTTACGGCATAAACATTTCCATCGCCGCTGCCAAAGTAAACGCTATTATTAAAAACTACCGGCGAGGATGTAAAAATATCCCAAGAATCGGGGATCATTTGATTTTTAGGCTCGTGTCCGTGAATTCCCTTTGCCTCGAAGCGTTTTTCGTATTCCATTGCAAAGCGCCATTTGAGCGCGCCGGTTTTTGCATCGACAGCATATACGCCGCCATCGTAACTGCCGAAATAAACCCGACCGTTTTCGACAGCAGGCGACGAGGCAATTGGAGCTTTAGTTTCAAATTTCCACTTTTGTTGTCCGGTCATTTGGTCAACGGCGTATAGAAAAGTGTCTGTGCTTCCGATAAAAACAATCCCGTCGGCAACAGCCGGAGAACCGAGAATCGGAGCATCGGTTTTGAACCTCCACTTAACGCCTTTTAATTCCCTGAGTTCCGGCGATTCATACTTTCCGGTGCGGGCGTTATTGCCGTGAAAAGTTGTTTGTCCGAAAACGCCTTGAACAGTAATTAATAATAAAAAGCAGATTGTCAGTTTCATAAAATTTTGTTTCATAATGATTTAGATTTTTCTTTGGGTTTATGGATAAAGTGTTTTTTGCCTTTTTCCGTTCAATTATCAACATTTAGTTACCGCGCGAAATTTATTTCCAAGATGCCGGAATCCCGCAATTTGTCCGGCGCAGCGAATTTTCCGTTATCGCCGAGTAAATTCCATTGACTGTTTGCCGCAAAATAAAACTTTCGGTTCGAGAGAACGCCGAGCGTAACGCCGTCGAAAGCCGGATTATTCGCTTCGAGAATTTCAACACGCTCGATTTTGTTTGAATCTTTCGATAAACGGAGACGGACGACTCTTTGCGGCGTGACTCCGTTTTGAATGCCGATTAAATCTTTTCCGTCCGCATAAATTCCGTCAATGCCGAGCAGCGTCGTATTTTCGGGCGCGGCGAGACCCATTGTTTCTCGGGTAGCGAGATTTATTTTGTAAATGCCTTTCCCGTAATCGGCGACGAATAAAAATTTCCCCTCCGAAGAAAAATCCAAGCCCTGCAAGGAGCCAAAATCGCTGCTTTCAAGAAAAGGTTCGATTTCGCTTTTGCCTTTTCGCACGACGTAAATAACCGGCGCGCGGCTGTCGGCTGCATAAATGTCGCCGTTTGGCGCAATCGTCAGATCGCCGAGCAGATGCGGCTGCGGCTGATTCGGCAGAAGATATTTTTTGACGACTTCGCCGGTTTTCAAATCAAAGGCGAATATTCCCGCCTGTCCGTCTTCTCCTTCTTTTAAGTTCGGCATCTGTTTGTGCGCGGAAGTCGTCGCCCACAGCAGGCGGCGTTTCGCATCAATCTTCATCCCGAAAACGCTCCACAAACCGGCGCTTTGGTCGGCAAAGACTTTCGCTTCACCGCCTCCCTTCACGCTTAGAATTTTTCGTCCGGCGACGCTGCCGAGATAAAAGGTTTTCGTTTGTTTATCAAAAGCTATTCCTTCAATCACCAGACCTTTTTCGCGCACGGTAAAAGCCGTTCTGCCGTTTCCGGTTGGCAGCGCGTTCGCCTGAAACTTTCTTACGACTTGCTGAAATTCTTCGGCGTTTTTGACCGTTGAGAAATCGTCGTCCTTTTCAGGCTCGTAAAAAAGCTTCATTTCGGCGAGCTTGTTCAAATTGAAAATCACCTCGTCTTTTTTTCCGTTAACGGCGTAAGCGTCGGCGAGATTGTAAAGCAGGCGCGGATGATTCGGGTGCAGGCGTTCGGCTTGCTTCATATTCTCCAGAAAAGCCGAAAAATCCTTTTTCTGATACGCCTGAATCGCCTGTCGCTCGTAAAATCTCGAATCTTTCGGCTGCTCGCCCTGCTGCTGCGTCCGAACGGAAAAATGAAATGCAAAAGTAACGAGAAAAATAATAATTGGAGTTTTATACATATAGTTTTTAAAAAGCATTCTGCAAAGCCGCCTTTGCCGGAAGTCGCGTCGAATCTAAACTCGGCAACGGACAGTCGTCGGGTCGGACGATTATGGTATTCATTTTAAAAGGCAAAATATAAAAATCTACTGAACGATTTATCCCTTTTTCAGGAAGATTGGCTGTGTCCAAGCAACTGCGCCGCCGGAAGCCTCGACGCGGACACGCACGTATAATTCATCGCCCTTAAATTGATACGAAGGCGTCGGCGAATCGTCGCGCTTTAGAACTTGTCCGCCCTTGCCGATAAAGAAAGTTCGGTAACGCTCTTCGGCATCCTCGTTTACCGCAATTTCCAATTTAACTTCCTGTTTGCTTACGTCATAACCGTCTAAAACAACGCCGGTCGTCGTGTAAAAATCTCCGCGTTCGAGTGCCGCCATAATATCGGCGGCTGTCAGTTTATTTGCCCGCAGCATAATCCAAGCCGTTCCGGGGTTGCGCGACTCATTTTTAAAGCGGTGCGCGTCGTCGCTTCCCGTGCCGTAAATCACGCGCCCGGCGGAAAGCATCGCGTCCCACATCTCCTCGGTCGAAGGAAAGTCGCCGCCTCCTTTGAAATTTCCGCTTCGGAGTTCAAAAATATTAGCTTCGGTAGCGGCAATCATTTTCTCCGCCGACAGAGACCAGCCGACATTCGGATGATTGATTTGCGGCACTCCGCCCGCCTGTTTTATGGCTCGCGCGTCGCGGTTGATAATCTCGCTCGCGTTTGCGCCTCCCTGCGGCAACACGGTGCGATTTACGTTAATGCCGTTGACGTGAACCTGTCTGCCCTCAAAGCTATCGGTTACTTCAACGCCCGGAATCACGAGAAATTTATCCGGTGCGCTGAACAGAGCATTCAAGCCTTCGACCGGCGTACGGTAATCGTGGTCGTTGATGACGACAAAGTTGTAGCCGTGTTCCTTATACCAGCGAACAACCGCGTCGGGAGAAGAATCCCCGTCGGACTTGATTGTGTGAACGTGCGTATTTCCCTTATACCAATACGACTGCGCTGATATAAGGCACGGAGCAAAACATAAAAACAAAACGACCCGATGCCAGAGATAATGTTTTTCCTTTCTCATATTTTTGGTAATAATATATTTGACTCACCACACAGCCTTATCTTAAATAACAATCCATCGTTCTTTATCAGAGACCTGAGTTCACATTCTTCGTCGTTATTGATTAGCATTTGTGTTTATTTTTTTGTTTCAGTTGACCAATCACTGCCCATCCCAGAGCCATATAGATGAACAACACGCCCGTGCTTGCTGTTGAAAGTCATCTGTGAATCTTGTCACGCCTGTAATGCACCCCGTTAATCAAGCCGCCAGATTGAGAGTCGCCCGTCGGTTTTCAAAGTGTTCTTTCTCAAATGCGTTCGGCGTTTGATAACCGAGCGCCGAATGCAAATAACCGTCGTTGAAGTTTTCAACGAAAGTATCGAGTGCCGTTTTTAACTCGGTCGCCGACGACCACTCTCGAAGCCAGCACAGTTCTTCTTTGAGAGTGCGCATCATTCGTTCGGTGTCGGCGTTGCCTTTCGGATTATTATAAGCGGTAAATGCCTGTTTGATTCCCAGTCCAGCGCAGGTTTCCATAAACGAACGACTGGTCGGCTGCGAACCGTTGTCACTCATTAGGTTCAACTCGATTTCCATCTCCCGAATGCCTGCGGGAAACTGCCGATTAACCGCTTTATTTAACGCTGCCAGCCAATGCCACGCCTTTGACTGCTCGCCGCAATAGTGTCCGACGACCTTCTTGCTATACCAATCGAGAACCAGAACGACATACGCCCAACCCGAATCGGTCATTACCTTTGTCATATCGATGCCCCACCACTGATTAACTCGCTCCGGACGCGGCTTTCTGGTGTTGCTTGACCGTTTTGCTAGAAGCCGGGTATCTGCTCGAACCAGCAAATCGTTTTCTCGCAAAAGACGATAAACGCGCTTTCGGTTGACCGAAAAGCCGGCGACAAACCGGAGATATGCCCAAACCCTGCGATAGCCCCAAAACGGATGATCACTTTTAATAATCCGTATTTGCTCAAGCAGAAGCGCATCGGCTGCAACCCGCAGAGCGGCACGACAGCGTTTGTGTTTTACCAGTCGCTTTTTTTTAACTCCATGGTCAGTTCTCCGACCATCGCCTTGAGTTTTTCATTCTCGCGTTCGAGCCGGCTTTGCTGCTGCGCCTTTTGCGGCATCTCGAAGACCTTGCCCGCGTTCTGCAAGAACTGGTCGCGCCATAAATAATACTGCGATTGCCCAATCTGATATTCATTGCAGATTTCCGCAACCGCTCTGCCTTTAACGCCCTGCATCACAATCTGAAGTTTCTGCTCAGATGTCCAAACTCGTTTTTTCATTGATTTGTATCCTCATTTTTGACAGGATACTCTCAATCTAATCGGTTTGTCTTAGCGGGGTGCAGTATACGCCCCCGGATATTCAATTTTTAACGCGCATGTTTTTCCGTAAATGCTGTCATGATTTATAGAGCTTTTCGCATAAGGTGTAAGCGGTTTAATTGTCTAATGGAACATTCATATCAATATAAAGTTTCCACGAGCCGTCCTTTTGTTTTTTCCAAACAGTTACATAACGCCCCGATACGGTTTCCGTTGCGGTTTTGCCCTTATCAATGTATTTGTAACTCCATTTGCCGGTTTCGTAAGCGTCCCCGTCAACAAGCCAGACGCAGACGGTTTCGACTTTGGCTTCAACGCCCAGCTCGTTGGTATCCATTGCCGCTTGCTGCGACTTCATAATCGCTTCACGCCCGGTCATAAATCTGCCTTTGCTTAAAAGCTGCATTCCGTCGGGCGCGAAAATCGAGGCGACCATCGCCGCATTGCCCTTGCGCCAGCCTTCGACCCAGCGCGCGTTACCCGCTTCAATCGCCTTTCGCGCCTCCGCAACTTCCGCATCATATTTTGCTTGGGCTTTGTCGGGTTTTGTTTTCTCCTGCGCCGCTGCTAAAAAGGGCAACGCGATAATCACGACCAGTAAAAATAACGACCGGCAAAAGTTAAATCCGTAGTTAGTGTTTGTTTTCATATCTATTTCATCTCCTACTTATTAATCGTTTGCGGCAGTCGCTTAAAACAAGCCTTCAGTTTTTGAAAAAATGGGAGCGGCAAAATCATAAATGAAAAAACTTTGGAAATCTTCAAAGACCGAAATAAATTCGCCGCACTGGACTCAATTTAGCGATTTGATACTTCTCAATTTTATTTGATATTTCTCAATTTCTTTGAAACCTTCCTGTTTTTTAAAGCCCGAAACTGCACAAAAAATATAATAGATTGCGGTTAAAATGGCGGATTAAAAACAAAAACGTGAACTATTACCAAATTTGCGCGTATTAAAAACAGCTGTAAATGCAGATAACCCTTTGTGACACGCGCCGCCGCGTTGTTCCGAATTGAACAACAAATTTTGGCAAGAGCGCATCAAAAAAATATGCGAACTGATTACACTGACTTGTATGTAAGAGACGATTGTTTAATGCCTGTCCTGGAAATTATAAAGTATGATTTCGATCAATTCAGCCTTGATGTAAAAAATCAAAAGTTGTTAAAGAACGGTGAAGTAATTTCTTTAACGCACAAGGCGGTGCAAACTTTGCTCATTCTCGTCCAAAACTTTGGACAAATAATAGATAAAGAGGATATTTACAAACAGGTTTGGGTTGATAGTTTTGTCGAAGACGCAAATCTGACGCAGTATATTTACATTGGCTCTAGTATAGCAAAGCTGATTTAGAGCGGGTTATTTTCAAGTAACTTTATAAGTAATCGAAACAAGTTTTGCTTACGATTATTGAAACGATACTCGCACTCTTTCAAGTGCAAATAAAAAGTCGAGCGCGGAACGCCGTTGAACTTATGCAGGCGACGCTTTGCAAACGACCAGAAACTTTCAATGCCGTTGATGTGGTTCATTCCATCGGCGAACTGATTACCTGAATGATTGACTCTGAAATGTTTATCAAAGCCGACATCAACCAGACCATCATAACCGCGCCAGCCGTCCGAATGAATGACGGTGTTCGGTTCGATGCGTCCGCGAATAACGGCTTGCAGCGTTTTCTTCGAGCAGTCCGGGACAATCTCGGTATAAACCGAGCCGTTACGTCTGAAAATGCCGAAGACAATGGTTTTAGCGCCCGCTCCGCGACCGCGCCTGCCGCGCACACGACGTGCGCCAAAGTAAGATTCGTCAACTTCAACCGTGCCGCCAAACGGCGAAGCGCGTTCACATTCTTGAGCAATTTGAAGACGAATTTTAACGAATATACTCGAGACACTCGCTCTAGTCATGGTAATCAATTCAGCCGTTTTGCTGGCGGTCAAATCAAGAGCAAAATACCTGATGATTTGTCGCATTTTGCGTTCGCTAATTTTAGAACGCCGATAATAGCGGTTTAGTTGTTGCATCTAGGTAGCTTACCACTTTCGATCAAGCAGTTTGCTATACTAGAGCCTTACATTTTGCGAAAGGCACTCGGTCTTAAAGCCGACGGGCAGCCGTATATCGAAACGATTAATAAACTCGGTTATCGTTTTAACGCCGAGGTAAAGAGAGTTTCGTCCGAACCTGAAGCCGTAACAATCGCCGACATATCGGTTCCGCCCGCTGATGCCGCGGCGACAAACGGACATCATTCTACGAAAGAAATCAGTTCGGAATTAATTAATTTTAACGATTTTGCTAATAATCAACCGCTCGCCGCTTCGCACGCCAAACAAGTCCTCAATGAGGAAAACATTAAACCCGAATTCAGTCGCAAGTGGATTATTTCTCTGCTCGCTCTGCTGTTTATTGGGTCAGCGTTTGGATTTTATTTTTATAATTCTTCCAGAAGCGGTACGCAGCCGATTGCCTCTTCGGACGGTAATGCTAAATCAATCGCGGTTTTGCCTTTCAGGTCAATCGGCGAAGAAGGCGCTAATGAAAAGCTCGGACTCGGAATGGCTGACGCGGTAATCACGCGGCTCACTAATTTGAAACAAATCCCTGTGCGCTCGACTTTGGCGGTTTCTTCCTTTACGGAAAAATCCGATGCTGATTTAATCAATGCCGGTCACACGCTCGGTGTAGATACGATTTTAGAGGGAACCGTTCAGCGGGACGGTGAGCGAATCCGCGTCAGTATTCAACTTATTGACGTCAGCAGCGGGCAGCCGTTGTGGGCGGAGAAATATGACGAGAAATACACGGACATTTTCAACTTGCAGGATTCGATTTCGGTCAGGATAGCGCAGTCGCTTTCCAATAACCCCAATTTACAGCAAATATCTAAAGAGGCAATAGCGAAGGGAACGACGGTAAACACTGAAGCCTACGAATCCTATCAGCTCGGCGTTTATTTCGGAAACACCAGAACTAAAGAAGGCTTGCTCAAAGCGGTGAGTCATTTTTCGCGCGCCGTCGAGCTGGATTCCGGTTACGCTCAAGCCTATGCCTTGCTGGCAGACTCTTATAATATGCTCGGCTACTATCATTTTGCCGATTCTGCCGAGATGAGAAGTAAGGCTCGAACCGCCGCCGAAAAAGCGCTATCTATCAATGATTCGGTCGGCGAAGCCTATATTGCTCTGGCTCAAGTTCAACTCTCGTCTGGTAAGGATATATCTGAGGGGCGCAAACTTCTTGAAAGGGCGATTGAACTGGCGCCGTATAATTCGACGGCGCGCGTTCGGCACGGTTGGAGTCTGCTCGACTCCGGGAAGATGGAGGAAAGCGCAAATGAAATGCGCCTCGCGCGCCAATTTGATCCCCTCTCTCCGGTCAGTAACGGCGCATTATGTGATTTGCTGACATTTAAGAAGAATTTTAGCGAAGCCGTCACGATTTGCGAAAGGGCGGTCGAGCTGGCTCCGGCGATGGACAGAAACCGACTTGCGCTGGCGAACGCTTACTTTTTTGCCCGCAGACCGGATGATGCCATTAAACAAGCCAAATTCAGCAGCGAATCGGGAGAAGAGCCGGGAGCGGCACTCGGCGCGCTCGGTTACTTTTACGCAAAGCTAAACCGGCGTGAGGAAGCCGAAAACATTTTTAATCGGCTTAAGGGCAGCGCCGAAAAAGATCCGGCATTATTTAACGATTTAACTCTTATCGGTTACGCGCTCGGCAAAAAGGAGGAATCGCTGCTTTACTTTAAAAAAGCGTATGAAAAAAAGGTTGTTTCTAATTTGAACTTTCGTTTTGACCCGGTTTGGCAGGAAATCAGAGTCGATAAAAACTTTACGGATTTAAATCGCCTGCCAACCAGTCAGTAAAATTGATTAATAATTTATCTCAAAATCAAACTTTAACTAAAATTTAAATGCCGCGAATTTTGTCTTTCCGCTCAAAATATAAATCGCTTAACGCTTTTTGCGATAAGGTAATGCCGTTTACGGATTTGCCGCCGCAGACGATTGCGGAGCATCTTCATAAATTTTTAATGCCCGGTTGAGTTACCGCTGTTTTACAAAACTTTGACCGAGCGCGACCTCCATCTGTTAAAAACTTTCATTGCAACTTGCGCTGGTCAGGTCCGTCGCTAGTAAATTAAAATAAGGTTTGCCGGCGGCGAGACTTTTTTAATACCTAAGCTGCGCTTCAGCATAATCCTTTCGTAATCTCGTCTGCTTCCCTGAATTCGACGAACATCCAATAAAATGGACGTTTCGCAGAACTTTATTTAACCAAAAATCCAAATTCCTATATTTTCCTCCGCAAGTCTTAAATAATACTAGAAGATGGAAAATAATTTTTCAGAAGTAATTCTTTCGAGTGCCTTTCAAAATTATAAACAACGATCATTCTCCCAAAACGGCATAAGGGTTGCATTCTAGCTTAGAGTAAGGCACCGACGTTTATTGAGTGTCCAATATATTGGACACTCAATAAACGTCGCGGTTTTCAACCCGAAAGGCTGTTTCAACGATTCTTTGAATCGAACATTTTAACGAAGACAAACCTTGAGACGGTCAAGTTTTTCAGCATAAAAAACTGTCTCTCCTCCTTTGATTTTTAATTTTCAATTCTCTTTCAAATTCCAGCGGGCTTTTGTAGCCTAATCCGGAATGTCTTCTGATCCGATTGTAGTAACCTTCAAGATAACTGAAGATTTCCGTTCGCGCTTCTTCAATTGATTCAAAAATGCCGTCTTCGATCAGTTCGGCTTTGAATCTGGAAAAGAAGCTTTCCGCCTGCGCGTTGTCGTAACAATTGCCGCGTCCCGACATCGATTGCCGAAATCCGTAGATATACAGCAGACGGCGAAATTCGACTGCCGCGTATTGCGAGCCGCGATCAGTATGAATGATCGCATTGCGTTTGATAAGCGCTCGCCGACGCGCCATCTGAAAAGCATCAGTGACCAATTGCACCGTCATCCTCGCCGACAAAGCCCAGCCGACGATCCTTCTCGTGAACTTGTCCTGGAAGATTGCCAGATAACAAAAACTTCCGTCCCGAAGCCGAATATAAGTAATGTCGCCGACAATTACCTGTCCGGCGGCGGTCGGCGCATTGGCAACTTCCTTTAACAGATTCGGACTTATTCTTGAATCGTGATTCGAATCGGTCGTGCGCGGCACGAAACGGCGCGGCGCGATCGCCGTCAGGTTTTCCCGTCGCATCGCCGCTCTCACGGCAGCGCGTCCGGTTTGCAGCTCGACCGCGATCCGCCGCGTCCCGTACCGACGACGGTGAATGTAAAAACACTCGCGCACACGCTCATCAAGATCAGCCTGCCGCGCCGTTTTTTGATATGTTGCGCCGCGCCTAAAGGCGTAAAATGCTGACAGCGAAACCTTCATCGCCCGGCACAAAACCGCAAGCGGATAATCTTTTCTTTGATTTTCAATGAATCTGTAACGCTCTAACTTCCCCTGCCGAAGATAAGCGCCGCTAATGGAATGGCTCCGCCTGTTATTCACCTAGATTTGTGTAGGTGATAAAATTCAGCGTTTGCAAATCTTTATTTTTGGAGGAACCTTTTATGACATCGACCACTATTATCGGTATGGATATTTCGAAGAATTCTTTTGAACTCTGCGGGACTGACGAACGCGGCTCTGAGACCCTGCACAAGCGTTTGAATCGCGACAAAGTATCGCTCTTTTTCGCTAACACTCCCGCCTGCACCGTGGCGATGGAATCCTGTTCCGGTTCACAGTATTGGGCGCGCCAGCTCAAAGAACTCGGACATCAAGTGATGCTCATCCCCGCGCAGCACGTCATCGCTTACCGTCGTGGAGCAAAGAACGACCGCAATGACGCTGCCGCGATTGCCGAAGCCGCTTCACGCCCGAATGTGCGTCCCGTTCCCGTCAAAACTACCGATCAACTCGACATTCAAACTTTGCATCGGATTCGTGAACGTATTGTTCAGCACCGGACTGCGATTATCAACGAAATACGCGGTTTGCTGCTCGAATACGGGATTGTCTGCGCCAAAGGCGTGACGCGCTTTCTGATCTGGTTGCGCGAAGAGTTTGCCGCCCGCATCGCTGTGCTGTCGCCTTTGGCGCAGGAGATATTCCACGCCCTGCGCGACGAGTTTCGCGCACTTGAAGAACGACTTTTCCTGATCAATAAGCGCATCAAAGCCATTTTCGACGCGAACCCGGTTTGCCAAAGGCTCGCGACGATTCCCGGCGTCGGACGACTGCTGGCGACAGCGATCACCGCCTCAATCTCAGAGCCGCAGCGGTTTAAGAACGGCAGGCAGTTCGCCGCTTATCTCGGGCTTGTCCCCAGACAACATTCGACGGGCGGTAAACCCAAACTGCTTGGAATCAGTAAAGCGGGCAATCGTTATCTGCGGATGCTTCTGGTTCACGGCGCGCGCAGCATTATTTACCATCATCGAGCCAAAGCCGATCCGCGTAGTCGCTGGTTACAGAAGCTGGTCGAGCGGCGCGGCTTTCATAAGGCGAATGTTGCGATGGCGAACAAAAACGCGCGTGTGGTTTGGAAACTGCTGACCACGCCCGGCGAGGAATTTACCCTGCCGGTCGCTGCCTGAGCAGCCATGATCTCTTTCACTTCCCGGGGTGCAATCGTTGGATGAATAACTGATGGCAAAAGCGGTCGGACCCGCCTTGAGAAAACCTGGCTAAAAAAGGGAGGCTTTCAAACCTCGTGCCGCTTATGAAGATTCTCAAGGCGCTGATTCCATCAAGGCTCGGAGGCAAAGTCCTTCACAAAACAGAAGCCGGATACATTTGCTGCATCCGTCCTGCCTGATGCCAAAATAATTCTTTCGATGGTTGACTCCGGCGGCGGAGCCATACATTTTTTAAGATGTCACGCTCCATTTCGACTTCGCGCAACCGCTTTTTTAACTCAATAACTTCACGCTCGGCGTTCGAAGAACTTGTCATCTTTACCTTTTTCCACTTATGGAGAAGCGACTCGGCAACGCCCAATTCGCGCGAAACGCTTGCCGCCGATTGACCGTCTAAAATCTTTCTGACGGCATTTTGTTTGAACTCATCATCATATTTTCGCATCATCCCATTTTACAGAGAGTTCCATGTCCTGTTAATTAAACCACCCCATTCATCTTCGTCGGTGCGTTTCCACAATCCCAACTTGATCCTTTTCCATATCAAGTCTTTTTTTTAGCACCCTTTTGAGCGTATAAGCACTGATTCTTTTGCCCGTTGCCTCCTCGATCTGCGAAAGCTGCCGATGCGGAAATTTCGGATTCTCCAAGGCTATCTCCACCGTTCTGGCTTGTTCTTCCAAAGTCAAGATCGGCGGGCGACCGTTTTTCGCCACGTCACCGAGACCTTCCAAGCCGCCTTCATTCCACCGCTCGATCCACCGGCTGACGGTGTTGCGGTGAACCCCACAAATCGCTGCAATCTCTTCGATTGGATACTTTTCAAATGAAAGCATAATGGCGTGGGAGCGATTACGCACTCGAAAATTCTCACTTCTCTGATGATTTTCGACCAGTTTGGTATAATCTTCTTCAGACAGTATTTCAATAAACTTATTCGGCACATTCATATTGCTATTATATTACAATATTTCTGATTGCCTGCTTAATTGGTTGAAAATTAAATCTTATAACTTAATTTTTGTCAATAACGCTCGGCAGTAAGCCGAGCCGATGACCGAAAGAAAATAAACCGAGTTCGCCTTTGTCAAGCGTGCCGGTAAAACGAATTTTGCTAGCCTTTTAAATATTCGGTTTCTTCGATTAACCGGTTGAATAAACTTTTAACCGGTTGGCGGAATTTCGCAGTTAAGCGATTGAAATGCTTTTCTGTTGCAGAGAGTAGTTCTTTGCCTTTCGGTTTTTTCTGCCGGGCAATCAATTTTGTATTTTGTTCTTTCAACAGAGTAATGTTTTGGCGGCTCGGATAATCAAGGTCAGGGAAAAGCGCCGTCTGATGTTGATTTTCAAAAGCTTTCGAGTCGTGAGTCGAAGCCTCGCGCAGCCGGATGCAAACCGGTTTCGGCAGTTGTCCGCTGTCTCGCGTCGCAATAAATATAGAGTCGAACACCCTCAAAGCGCATGCGCTTGGCAGCTCAATATCCGGCATCGGCGACGTCGCAGAATAGTAATGACCTTGCTGGGCAAGCATTACCGGTAATAAATCAACGACTCGGTCAACTTCCGGTGTCGGCGATAGTGTAACGCTGCCGGTAGCAATTTGCCGACCGGTATGAAAACTCGGCTCCAACAAATTGAGCAGATTAACAATGGTTTGGTATGCCGGAAAAATCGGAAACCAACTCTGCCGAGAGTTTTTGATAAACGAGTGCATTTGTTTTTTCTGCACGAAACCGGGCAGATGAGCGAAAGACCAAATTGTCATTAGTTCCCGGATTAGTAGAAAGCGGCTCGCTATTATTGCTTGAGTGTTGAAAACAAATCGCCGAACAGGTTTCGTAAATTTGACAGACAAACAGATAAGTTTGAATCAGATGGTTTTCCATAGACAAGAAAATCCTACCAATTCAACTGTTTGTCTGTCTTTTAACTACTGATTCGCTTATAAATTCTCTATATAAAAGCCGAATGAATTACGAAACGATCGGAAAGTTCGCAGCTAAAGGTTTCGCCTTATAAAAACTAAGCAGTCACACAAAATAGATTTATAGTTTTAGTTCTTTGAAATTCACTTTGTATTGCAGTCCGATACCGTTGAAAATCTCCTTGATTTTTCGTTCGTATTTGCCAAACGAGGCGTAGTCGGCTGGTTTCAACCATTCGT
>JBBQOA010000047.1:0-13919 GCA_038330465.1 Pyrinomonadales bacterium | reverse complement strand
ACTCTTACAAAAAAGCGTTTCCGTTATCGCCTGCAATAAAATTGCCGCGTCTTCGGAATATGCAAATTATCAAAACTTGAAAAATTTGGCGCGTGAATACAGCGCGAATTTTTTGTTTGAAACAAATGTCGGCGCCGGACTTCCGATCATCAACACGCTCAACGATCTGACGGGCAGCGGCGATAAAGTTAATCGGATCGAAGCCGTTTTATCCGGAACTTTGAACTTTGTTTTTAATAATTATGACGGCACGCGTTCGTTTTCGACGGTCGTTCGAGAGGCGCAGGCGGAAGGTTACACGGAACCTGATCCACGGCTTGATCTGAGCGGGACGGACGTTGCGCGCAAAATTCTGATTCTCGCGCGCGAAGCGGGCGAGAAACTTGAAATGTCCGACATCGAAAATGCCGGATTCTTGCCGGAATCTTGTTTAGAAGGCAGCGTCGAAGATTTTTATAACGAGATGGAACGTCACGAAAATTATTTTCGAGACATTTTGGAAACTGCCAAATTACAGGGTTTATCGCTAAAATATATCGCTTCATTCGCCGGCGGCAAGGCGTCGGTCGGTTTGCAAAGCATCGATTCGGCGCATAATTTTGCGAATCTTTCGGGCAAAGATAACGCAGTTTTATTTTATACGAATCGTTACGCCGATCTGCCGCTCGTCGTCAAAGGCGCGGGCGCGGGCGCCGACGTCACCGCCGCCGGAGTTTTTGCCGATATTATTCGCGCCGCTCGGATTTGAAAAAGTGTTTTCCCCAAAAAAACGTTTACGAAATTTAAAATATATGTTATAAATTTATGCACTTCATAAATAATTAGCATATAATTGAATTTCGATGAAAAATGGCTTATATCATTCCGATTTTGAACACGATTCCTGCGGAGTCGGGTTTGTCGCAGATCTAAATGGAAGAAAATCGCATAAAATTCTGAAAATCGCGATTGAAAGCCTCGTTCGCATGCATCATCGCGGCGCGAGCGGGGCGGAAGAAGCGACCGGCGACGGCGCCGGAATCCTGACGCAAATCCCGCACAATTTTTTTGCGCGAGAATGTGAAAGATTGCACATAATTTTACCGGTTGCCGGCGAATATGCGATCGGGATGATGTTTCTGCCGAATAATTCGATCGCCCGAGTGCATTGCGAACAGACCTTTGAGAGAATCGCTGCCGAACACGATCTGCGGGTTCTGGGCTGGCGCGATGTGCCGACGAACAACTGGAATCTCGGCGAATCGTCAAAAAAATCGCAGCCTTTTATCCGTCAGGTGTTTATCGGAAAGACCGACAAGATCGTCGATACGGAACATTTTGAGCGCAAACTTTACGTTACGCGGCGTTGGACGAAAGAGCTTTTGACGCGTGAAAATTCCGATTTCGACGAGACGTTTTATGTGCCGAGCCTGTCAACAAAAACGATCATTTATAAAGGAATGCTGACGACGCACCAATTGTCTTCGTTTTATCTTGATCTTAATGATCTTGCCTTTGAAACCGGTCTGGCGGTCGTTCATTCGCGGTTCAGCACGAACACTTTTCCGAGTTGGAACCGCGCGCAACCGCTTAGATACATTGCTCATAACGGCGAGATCAACACATTGCGCGGCAATGTCAATTGGATGTATGCGCGCGAACAGCGTTTGAAATCGGAATTGTTCGGCGCGGATTTTCCAAAGACTTTGAGCATTCTCGACGCTTTTGTCAGTGATTCGGGTGCGTTCGACAACACGCTCGAAATGCTTCATTTAGCCGGACGGCAATTGCCGCACGGCGTGATGATGATGATTCCCGAACCGCTTTCGGAAGCGAACAAAATGAGCGATGAAAAACGCGCATTTTATGAATTTCACTCGTGTTTGCTCGAACCGTGGGACGGACCGGCGTCGATCACGTTCACGAACGGCGAAATTATCGGAGCGGTGCTTGACCGAAACGGTTTGCGTCCGTCGCGCTACGTGGTCACGAAAGACGGCTTGGTCGTGATGGCTTCGGAAGTCGGCGTGTTCGATGTCGAACCCGAAAATATTTTACAAAAGGGAAGACTCCAACCCGGAAAAATGTTTCTCGTCGATACACGTAATGGAAGAATTATCGCCGACGAAGAGATCAAGCAAAAGATCGTTTCGGAAAATCCGTATCGTCAATGGATTACCGACAACCGCATTCATATCAACGATTTGCCGAAACCGACATTTATTCACGAACCCGATCATGACACGATTCTTGCGCGTCAGCGGGCATTCGGCTACACGGAAGAAGAATTGCGGATGATTCTGCAGCCGATGGCGGTCGGCGGCGCGGAAGCGATCGGTTCGATGGGCAACGATACGCCGCTCGCGGTTTTATCAAAGCGACCACAATTGCTCTACAATTATTTCAAACAGCTTTTCGCGCAGGTCACGAATCCGCCGATCGACGCGATTCGCGAAGAACTGGTCACTTCGACCGATACGATGATCGGGCGCGACGATAATTTGTTTGAGCCGACGCCCGAAGCCGCTCATCAGATCAAACTTAATTCATTTATTCTGACCAATGAAGAGCTCGAAAAACTAAGATATTTGGGCGATTCGGACAGCGTTTGGGGAAATTCGAAATTTCGTTCGCTGACGATCCCGATGCTTTTTGATCTTAACCAAGGTTCGCAAGGTCTCGAATGGGCGTTGGAAACCCTTTGTCATCAGACGAGTCAGGCGATTAAAGACGGCTATGACCTTTTTATATTATCCGACCGGCAAATGAGCGAATATCGCGTGCCGATTCCGGCGTTGCTCGCGGTTTCGACGATTCATCATCACCTGACACGCGAAGGCACGCGCACGCAGGTCGGTTTTGTCTTGGAAAGCGGCGAACCGCGCGAGGTTCATCATTTCGCGCTGCTGCTCGGTTACGGCGCGACGGCGATCAATCCGTATCTCGCTTTTGAAACGATCTGTGACGAGATCAAGCTCGGAATCTGGGAAATCGACGAAGCGAAAGCGATCAATAATTACGTCAAATCGGTTAATAAGGGCGTCATCAAAATCTGCTCGAAAATGGGTATTTCAACGATTCGCAGTTATCTCGGCGCGCAGATCTTTGAAGCGCTCGGGATCGACGCCGACGTGATCGAAAAATATTTTACGCGGACGCCGAGCCGGATCGGCGGAATCGGTCTGAGCGACATTGCCGAAGAATCGATCGCGCGTCATAAAAATGCTTTTTTCCGTCGCCGCGATACCGAATTGCTTGATGTCGGCGGCGAATATCAGTGGCGCAAAACGGGCGAACTGCATCTTTTCAATCCCGAGACGATCCATACTTTGCAAAAAGCGACGCGCTCCGGCGATTTCGAAACTTTCAAAAAATACAGCCGTTTGATCAACGATCAGCAATCAAATCAGGCGACTTTGCGCGGACTTATGAAATTCAAGGAAAGTCGTCAAAGTATTGCGATCGAAGAAGTTGAATCGGTTGAAGAGATCTTCAAACGGTTCAAGACGGGGGCTGTTTCTTATGGTTCGATCTCGCAGGAAGCGCACGAAACGCTGGCGATCGCGATGAATCGGCTCGGCGGCAAAAGCAACACGGGCGAGGGCGGCGAAGATGCTGAAAGGTTTGCGCGGCTTCCAAACGGCGACAGCAAAAAAAGCCGGATCAAACAAGTTGCTTCGGGGCGTTTCGGCGTCACGAGTCATTATTTGGTCAATGCCGACGAGATTCAAATCAAGATCGCGCAGGGCGCCAAACCCGGCGAAGGCGGACAGCTTCCGGGCAATAAAATTTATCCGTGGATCGCCAAAACGCGCCATTCGACACCCGGCGTCGGGCTGATCTCGCCGCCGCCGCATCACGATATTTATTCGATCGAGGATCTCGCGCAACTTATTTTCGACCTTAAAAACGCCAACGATCAGGCGCGGATCAGCGTCAAACTCGTCGCTGAAGCCGGCGTCGGAACGATCGCGGCAGGCGTTGCGAAAGCCAAAGCCGACGTCATTTTGATCAGCGGTTACGATGGCGGAACCGGCGCGTCACCGCTGACAAGTCTGAAACACGCCGGAATTCCTTGGGAAATCGGACTTGCGGAAACACATCAAACCTTGCTTTTAAACAATCTGCGAAGCCGCGTTCGGCTCGAAACCGACGGACAATTGAAAACCGGACGCGACGTCGTTATCGCCGCGCTGCTCGGGGCGGAAGAATTCGGTTTTTCGACCGCGCCGCTCGTCAGTTTAGGCTGCATCATGATGCGTGTTTGCCATCTCAATACTTGCCCGGTCGGCGTTGCGACACAAAACCCGAAGCTGCGTGAAAAGTTTTCGGGCAGTGCCGATTATGTCGTTAATTTTATGCGTTTTGTCGCTCGCGAAGTTCGCGAATTAATGGCGGAACTCGGGTTTCGCACACTCGATGAAATGGTCGGGCGAACCGATCTTTTAGAAGTCGTCGCGGAAAATGAGAACGTCAAGTCAAACAAAATAGATTTTTCGGCGATTTTGCATCAACCCGAAGTTCCCGATCATTTCGGACGCTTTCAGCAGATCGCGCAAAATCACGAACTCGAAAACACGCTCGATAAATCCGTGCTTTTGGAAATTTGCCGTCCCGCGCTCGAGAATTTTCAAAAGGTTTCGGCGGAACTTGAAATAAAAAATACGAATCGCGCCGTCGGGACAATTCTCGGAAGCGAAATTTCCCGTCGGTTCGGCGCCGATGGGTTGCCAGATGAAATGATCAATCTCATTTTCAGAGGTTCCGCCGGACAGAGTTTCGGCGCGTTTGTTCCCAAAGGTGTCAGTTTAACGCTCGAAGGCGATTCAAACGATTATATCGGCAAAGGACTCTCCGGCGGCAAGATCGTCGTTCATCCGCCGAAAGGATCGGATTTCGCGCCGCACGAAAATATCATCATCGGCAATACGGCTTTTTACGGCGCAACTTCGGGCGAAGCCTTTATTTCAGGCATCGGCGGCGAAAGGTTTGCGGTTCGTAACAGCGGAATCGACGCCGTCATCGAAGGCGTCGGCGATCACGGCTGCGAATATATGACCGGCGGACGAGTCATTATTCTCGGCAAAACCGGCAAAAACTTCGCGGCGGGAATGAGCGGTGGCATCGCCTATGTTTTTGACGAAAACGGCGAATTTTCGAGTCTTTGCAACACGGAATTGGTAGCGCTCGGTAAAATCGAGAACGAATCGGAGATCGAATTTGTCAAAACTCAGATCTTTCGTCACATCGAATTGACCGAAAGCCAGATCGCGACGCGCATTTTGCTCGAATGGGAAGAGAATCTGCCGAAATTCGTGCGCGTCATTCCGACCGATTATCAGCGGATCATCGAATCTCAAAACCGTTTTTTGACCGAAGGATTCTCAAAGGAAGAAGCGGAAATGTCGGCATTTACGGAGGCAACCGTCTGATGGGAAAAGTGACCGGTTTTATTGAATTTACAAGAAGTTTGCCAATTTTGCAGAAGCCGCATGCGCGGATTTCGAACTGGGATGAATTTCACGCACCGCTGCCCGCCGAGGAGCTGAAAAAACAGGGCGCGCGGTGTATGAATTGCGGAATTCCTTTTTGTCATACGGGCGCGACCTTTGAAGGCGCGAATATCGGTTGTCCGCTCGGGAATTTGATTCCCGAATGGAATGATCTGGTTTATCGCGGAAAATGGTTCGAAGCCTATAAAAGTTTGGCTTCGACCAATAATTTTCCCGAATTTACGGGCAGAGTTTGCCCTGCGCCGTGTGAAACTTCGTGCGTTCTCGGGATCAACGAAGAACCCGTGATGATCAAAGAGATCGAGGTTTCGATCATTGACAGAGCCTTTGCCGAAGGTTGGATTGAGCCGCATCCGCCGAAAAATCGGACGAACAAAAAAATCGCGGTCATCGGTTCCGGTCCGGCAGGTCTGGCGTGTGCCGACGAACTCAATAAATTCGGGCATTCTGTGACGGTTTTCGAGCGTGATGACCGGATCGGCGGACTTCTGACTTACGGAATTCCAAATATGAAGCTCGACAAAACTTTGGTCGAACGACGTGTCAATTTACTGCGCGACGAAGGAGTAGAATTTCGAACGAGCGTCAAAGTCGGCGATGATCTTAAGGCAAAAGTTTTGGAAAAGGATTTTGACGCGATCGTGCTAGCGTGCGGCGCGACCGCCCCGCGTGATTTGCCGATCGAGGGCAAAAATCTTCGCGGAATTCATTTCGCGATGGAATTTTTGTTGAAAAATACGAAAAGCCTGCTCGATTCCGCGCATTTGGACGGCGAATTTATTGATGTCAAAGACAAAAACGTGATCGTCATCGGCGGCGGCGACACGGGCACCGATTGCATCGCAACCTCGATCAGACAAGGTTGCCGAAGCGTTACGCAATTCGAAATTATGCCGCAGCCGATTAAAAAAGTTTTCACGCACGAAAGCTGGTTAAGCCGAGTTCGCACGTTTCAAATTGATTACGGTCAGGAAGAAGCGAAAGCGATCTTTGGCGCCGACCCGCGTGAATACTGCATTTTGACAAAGAAATTCATCGGTGATGAAAAGGGAAATCTGTCCGGTTTGGAAACCGTCGAAGTCGAATGGCAAGACGGTAAATTGACAGAGATCGCCGGGACGGAAAAAAGTTGGGAAGCCGAAACGGTTTTTCTCGCGATGGGTTTTACGGGTGTTGAAAAAGCGAAATTATTTGAAGATTTGGGTGTTTCAGTGACGACAAAAGGAACGATTTCGGTTAACGAAAACAAACAAACTTCCGCTGCAAAGATCTTCGCGGCGGGCGATTGCGAACGCGGTCAATCGCTTATCGTCTGGGCAATTGCCGATGGTCGTCAAGCGGCACACGGCGTTGATAAGTTTTTACGAGCAAATCAAAACAATTGAATTGCAAATTCTGTTTTGGCTTGACGAAGTATAGATGTGAAATGATCAAGCCGACAGAGAAATGAAAAAAGATGTCGATCCTAAAAAATAAGATCGACATCTTTTTTAATAAAGATTGGGATTTACGATTCGGATAAAATCGAATAAACATCGCGTTTTGCCTGCTTAACGATTTCGTTGATCCGTTTGATTGTTTCTTCGTCACCGTCGCGGACGCCTTCCATCACTGCCGAGCCAAACTTCATCAAAGATTTTTTCATCTCAAAGGCGCGCGCCATTGTCGGATGCGCCTCAAATGGCTTTGTGCCGCGTTCTTCAAGCAGCTTGAGACCTTCTTCGGTGATCGTGTAAACCTTTTTGCCTTCGATCTGTTCGCCCGTCAGAAATCCGCCTTCTTCAAGCATTTGAAGGGTCGGATAAACTGAACCCGGACTCGGACGATATCCGCCAGATTGCTTTTCAAGCTCGCTGATGATTTCATAGCCGTGCCGCGGAGTATCTTTAAGAATCTCCAATAAGTGAAACTTGATGTCGCCGCGCCGCATTCTCATAAATTCGCCCCGAACTCCCGGACCGCAGCCACCGCCGCGTCCAAATTTAAAACCATGTCTTCCAAACATATTATTTTTACCTCATCTATCTTAAATTTTCAATGAAACAAACCATTTCATCGTGATACGTTATTTTGTATCACGATATATCGGAATAGGTCAAGTAATATTTATTCGGATTACAAAAATTTACAAAAATAAATCTGTGCGGGAGTTTTAAACGTTGAATAACTGAGGGTTACGCGTTAAATTCAACTTCTTAAAACCTCGATAAAAAGATCGATCTCTTCTTTTTTGACACATAGCGGCGGTAGCAGACGCAGCACTTTCGGATTGCTCGAAGTTCCGGTGATGATCTTATTTGCAAGCAGTTTGGCGTGAAAAGGTTTGCAGTTTTCAGCAAACTCGATTCCAAGCAGTCCGCCTTTTCCGTGAACGGCGACGACTTCTTCAATTTCTTTCAATCTTTCGCGCAGATAACTTTCGATTTCCGAGATATTCTCGCGCATTTGATCGTTTTCAATTGCTTCGAGCGTTGCCGTGACCGCCGCCATCGCGAGCATACCGCCGCCGAAGGTCGTGCCGAGATCGTTCGTTTTGATATTGGCGGAGACTTTTTCATTGACCAGACACGCGCCGACCGGCACGCCGCTTCCCAAAGATTTGGCGAGCGTGATGATGTCGGCTTCAATGTTTCCGGCTAAATCAGAACCCGAAAAAAACCAGTTGCCGGTGCGTCCGATACCGGTTTGCACTTCGTCGAAAATCAAGATTATGCCGTGTTCGTCGCAAATTTCACGAAGTCCGCGAAAAAATTCGGGCGCGGCTTCGGTGACGCCCGCCATCGATTGGATCGGTTCGAGCATGATCGCCGCCGTTTCTTTATCGGCGAGTGCCCGCACCGATTCGAGATCGCTGAATTCGGCACAGACGTGTCCGGGCACATTCGGTTTTCCCAATTCACGATATTTTCCCAAAAACGTTGCCGAGATCGAATCAGCCGAACGACCGTGAAATCCGCCCGAAAATGTAATAATTTTTTCGCGTCCGGTCGCAAACCGTGCCATCCGCATCGCGTTTTCGTTGGCTTCCGTGCCGGAATTGCAGAAAAACGCTTTCGTGATCGATTCGGGCGCAATTTTAACCAATTTCTCCGCCGCTTTCGCGCGAACTTCCGAATAGACAAGATTCGAATAAAACAAGACCTTTGCGGCTTGTTCCTGAATCGCGCGGACGACGTGCGGATGCGAATGCCCGGTCGCGCAAACCGCGTGTCCGCCGTAAAGATCGAGATATTTCTCGCCGTCGCTTGTCCAAACCCATGAATCACGACCGTGATCGATAGAAATATTCATCTTTGCATAGGTTTCGACTTGAAAGTCATCCTCAACTTTTTTTATTGAGGGGAAAGTGGAAATTCTTTCAAATTCTGTAACTTTTTCTGTTTGGTTCATAAATAAAAATTTAAGGTCGTAATCTTTTATACTAAAAATATTTATTCCGAATAATTCTCTGTAATAACAAACATTGCAAACCGAACCATCGGTATGACCACGAAAGTGTTTGATAAAAGGAAGCGAAAAAAAGAAGCGCCATTTTGTAATTCGTCCTTTTGGAAGCCAATATTTTTCGGCACAACTTGAACAATAAACATACCTTTCGGGAATTAGAAAAAATTCTTTCAATGGATTACAAATCAGCGTTACCGTTTTCAAATCTTCAATCGAAAAATTTTTTTTGTTTTCATAAACAAACGAACTGATATGTTCGCAGGATTTAAAATAAGCGCAGTAGCCGCCGTGTTTGTCGCAATATCCAAGTCCCATTTTCTAAATATTTCTTTCCATAATCCAATCTGTTTGCGGGTCTGAGCCTAATTGAAAAACGTGTTCGCCGCATTTTTCGAAGCCGAATTTTCGGTAAAATTCCTGCGCCCGGTAATTGAATTCCCAAACGCCAAGCCAAATAGTGTCGCATTTTTCCGCTTCGGCAATTTCAAAAAGCGCGAGCATCAGCGATTTACCGACGCCTTTGCCGATGAATTTGTCGAGCGCATAAAGACGGCACAGTTCGAGCGTTTTGTCGCCCGTGATGCCTTCTTCGCGGGCATCGAATTTTACTTTTGCGTAACCTGCCGCTGCCTCGTCGATTTCGGCGATCAGATAAATTGTCTTTTCATCCTGCAAATCCGCCGCGATGGTTGAAACCGCAAACGCTTCATCCATATAGATCTTCATATCGTCGGGATGATTCGCCGGATGCTCGGCAAAGGCTTCGTCAAATGATTGCCAACCGACGCGCGCCAATACTTCGGCGTCAGCTAATTTTGCTTTTCTGATTTGCAGTTTCATTTCAAGTATTTCGCAATTTAGCGCGCCGGATGGCGTCGCCTTGTTCGTTTTTAAGCAGTTTGTGATCGACGGTTAATCCAAATATTTCAGGGCTTCGTTGTAGCTGAGAACGGCTTCCGCGTTTTTTTGGAGTGCGGTTTGAAATTTCTCATTGAAGGCTTCGTCGCCGTCCTGAAAATTGAGCAGAAGTTTCGCCTCGTTTTCCAAACCTTTCGCTTCTGATTCGGTTGCCGGACGACGCACCGAAACGGCTTCGTCGATCAGCGCGATGAGCGCCGATATTTTGCGAAGCCACGCAAAAAAAGGATCGTCAACGACGAGTTGAAAATATTGTCCGATGCTCGCGATCTGTCCGTTTGCCGCCTCGTAATCGACCTTTGCCGCATCGAGCAATGTCTTATGAAGTCCGAGCATCGATTTGCTCAGAGCTTTCAGAGTGGCGCGTCTCGCGTCGGTTAATGTGTCGTGTCCGTTTTCAAATTCTGTACTCATAAAATTATTTTAACAAAAAGTTATGCCCGCGAAACATGCGAAATCCGCTTAAATTGATTCAAGAAATTTTTCGCGTCTTTTCGGGTCTTTCGCGGGTAAATTAATTTTAGGGATTTGTGCCAATCAGCATCAATCCAGTTGTTTCTTCCAAACCGAACATCAGATTCATATTCTGAACGGCTTGTCCCGCCGCGCCTTTAACCAAATTGTCGAGCGCCGAGAAAACAACGATCTGTTTGCCGTTCGAATGCGCGGCGATGTCGCAAAAATTCGTTGTTTTGACCCAGTTGATGTCGGGCGAATTTTCGACGATTCGCACGAAAAAAGAATCTTTGTAAAATAGTTCGTAGAGATTTTTGACATCTTCATTCGTCAAAAGATTCGTCGTTTCGAGATAACACGAAGCGAAAATTCCGCGTGAAACGGGAAGCGAGTGCGTCATAAAAATAAAATCATTGGCAAACTCGCCGACTTCCCGAAGATGTTGTTCGATCTCGGGAACGTGTTGATGCTGAAAAGGTTTGTAGGCGTAAAACGAATTCATCCGCTGCGGATGATGCGTATTTGCCGCCGCCTTCGCGCCCGAACCGCTTGAGCCGGTTTTCGCGTCAACGATGATCTTGCCCGTCAACAATCCGCTTTTCACCATCGGCGCAACTGCGAGCAGTGTCGCCGTCGCAAAACAGCCCGGATTGGCGATATAGTTTGCCGCCTTGATCTGTTCGCGGTTGGTTTCCGTTAGACCGTAAACGAATTGCTTTTGAAGCGCGTCGGCGGTATGTTCGAGTTTGTAAAACTGCTTGAAAATGTCTTTGTCATTGATCCGAAAATCGCCCGACAAATCTATAACCTTTACATTTGCAGGCAGTTGCGGAATCAAACTCAACGCCTGACCGTGCGGCAGTGCAAAAAACGCGACATCAACATTTTCAAGCGCAGACAAATCTTCGGGCGATTTTTCAAACCGCAAAGCGGTCAGACCAAACAAATTTTTATGAACTTCGCCGACAGATTTTCCCGCGTGTTCATTCGCCGTCACCAACACAATTTCCGCGTGTCCGTGAAATAGTAAAATCCGCAAAAGCTCGCTCCCGCCGTAACCGGAACCGCCGAAAATGGCAATTTTTATTTTTTCGTCCATTAGTTCTCAACTTCCGTTTCCCAAAGTTTCCCTTTACGTTTCACTAAACAATTGTAACAAGCACTATGTTCACCGTCGAAGTTATGCCAACAATGTTTTTCGCCAATCGCTTCGCAGTCTTCCAGCGTGTTTGGATAATATGTTTCTAAATAATCTTGTGGTTTTAACTGACTTATTGTTTTGCTTGAAAAAATTTCGCATTTGTCGCTGATTTCTTCATCATAAAGCGAATAAACGTTAGTAATTTCAATATATTTTGTTCTTTCTAAGTCTTTTATATATTCTTTTGCTTCTTTTTTGGCGAGTTTCAAAGCAACCTTTTTTTCTTTTGCTTTCAATAAAACAATCCGTTCTTCATACCATTGCTTCATATTTTTTGACGAAGGTTCATGTAAGAAAATTCCTTTTGCTGTAAACCATTTTTTTTTCTTCATACCATTGCTTCATTTTTATTTGTTTGAAAATTCGATCAAATCCCAAAGATTGCCGTATAAATCCGCGAAAACGGCGACCGTGCCGTATTCCTCGACTTTCGGTTCGCGGACGAATTTTACGCCTTTTGCCAGATAATCATTGTAATCGCGCCAAAAATCGTCGGTTCGTAAAAAGAGAAAAACGCGCCCGCCGGTTTGATTGCCGATTCTGGACGTTTGCTCGTCGCCGACACCTTTTGCCAGAAGCAATTGACAGCCATCGGAATTTTTCGGCGCGACCAGAACCCAGCGTTTTGTTTCCGACAGCGGCGTATCTTCGACGAGAACAAAATCGAGTTTTTCAGTATAAAATTTTATCGCGTCGTCGTAATCGGCGACAACCAAAGCGATATGCGCGATTGATTGTTTCATAAGTTTTTTCGATTCCAAAATACTTTCATCAATTCCGGTTCAAAGTGTTTTTTTGTAACCCGAACCTTGCCACCTTAAAAAATATGTGCAATTTATGAAAATCGTGTTATAAATATCAAAAATATTATGAATAATCAGGCAAATGTCCAGCAACCGCAAAAATACATTTATTGGTTTTCGTTCAAAAAACTGCCGCCCGAAGTTCAGCAGAGACTGCTCAATCTGCAAAACGGCGAGGGCGATTATATCAAACGAAAAGAAAGCGGTTCGGGCTGTTTCATCGCCGTCTTAATATTTTTTATTTTTGCTTGGCTCTTCGTGTTTTCCATATCTTTACAAATGATTCCGCTCGGCGGATTTTGGATTATTTTTGCGGCAACCTTTCTGGTCTTTCTGATTTGTTCGTGGTTTTTAATTCAAATCATAAGGGATGCGCGAATCCCGCTCAAATCGCATACTTTTATCACGCCGACGCAGATTATTTCGACCAACGGCGACGTAATCCAAATCGCCAATTTAGCAAGCGTTGAAAATATCACGCACGCGATCACGCGAAACAATAAGGGTGCAAGTTTTTCAAATTTGGAACTCAAATTTCCCGACCGCAGTATTTTGAAATTCCGCATCAAAGGCGATTCCGAAGCGCACGATTTGACGAATAAAATTAATGGTTGGAACAATTATTACCGCAACATCAGCCTTCAAGATCAAACATATTTTCAACGGCTCAATATTTTACAAGGCGTTCCGCTCAACGATTTTCCGCTTTACGCATACAAAAACGGCTGTCTCGGTCAAGTTCTGATTGGCGGCGCGGCTTCACTGATGTTGACGACGCTGATTGTTACTCCGTTAGCGTTTTTAATGTGGCATCAAGCCTATAAAAACGACTGGGAACGAATCGCGCTCGCCAAGGAAAAAAATATCGGTACTTACAAATATTACCTGCAAAAACATCCATACGGACAACACCGGCAGGAAGCGCAGGAGCAGTTTGATGCGCTTTACCTCGACGTAACCGAACGCTACAAAACTCAGTCCGGCGCGGATTCTGCCGCGACCGATGCTTTGTTAGGTTTAATGGAAAGCTCGAAGGAAAAGGAACTCTTGCATATCACCCAATTTTACGAGCGCGAAAACAAAGTTTCCGCCGATGCCGAACAAAAACTCAATGCCAAACTGACGAAACAAACGATCATTCCGCTGACGGGCAATCTGACCGATAGTTTTCTGGCGACGACACAGAAAGATTTCAGCGAACGGATTGTCGCCCGTTTCAAAAATACTTTTCCCGAACGCATTTTTGTGTTAGACGATTTCAATGAATACACCAAAACCGCGCCGGCGGACGCGCCTTTGCTGAAAATAAAATATACGGTCGAACTTGACGAGACAAGCAAACCGACCTTAACGGCGAATACGTCCGGCAAGGAAAAAGTTTTATATCCTGCAATGACGGTCAATTTCGATTGCAGTCTGATTAATCCCGGTAAACAGCCGTATCAATACAGCTACAAAGCCGTGCCGACACCTGATTTCGTTTCTTCAAAGACCGATTTTTCTTTCTACCAACAGCTTTTGAAAAAAGCCTTCGACGATTTTGAAAAGGATTTTGCCAAACGCTTCGGACTCAAAGAACCCGAAAAAACAAAATAATTGTCA
>JBBQOA010000046.1:0-14160 GCA_038330465.1 Pyrinomonadales bacterium | reverse complement strand
CACCGATTCTCTCGTAAAGCGTGATGATGAAATCGTCCGCCGTCGTTTTTTCCCCGGCGGCGATTTGCGGATTTTTCGCGAACTGCTGATAAGCTTCGATCGCTTTTCTTATTTGCGCGATGTTTTCCGGCGATTTGTCGTCCTTTTTGATCTCGTGAGTCAGAACCCCCGGCAAAAGTCTCCGGGCGTAAATATTTTGCGGGTCTTTTTGCAGAATATTCTCAAGATCCTTTTGGGCGCCCGGGTAATTGCCGTTTTCGATTTCGCAAAGAACGGCGCGGAGATCTTTGTCGGTAGAAGTTTTCTCCGTTTTCAAATCTTTAGCACAGGCGCCAAAACTGATAATTGCCATTAGAATAATTAAACAAATTTTCATAATTTTAATTTTCCTTAAATTGACTTTTGACTGCCACGCGTTGTCTGCGTATCAGGGATGCGAAAACCGTTTTTCCCAATGTTTCGCGGCGATTGACGATCGGGCAATGCGCCGCTCACATCAATTATGCAGCCTGCTTTGTGCCTTAAAAAATATCAAGCACGCTTCGCGCCAAACATTTTGCGCATTTTGGCAACGATCTTCGGGAACTGTGCAGGCTTTTTCCTAATATAGCACGCCTCCATAAAGAAACACCGTGTTGCCCGAAAACCGCTTCGCCGCGTAGATCTTTCGCCCAAAATCTCCATTTTTTTCGGCGCATCAGCCAATCCGAAGATAAAATAACTTTGTTTGACGGCAAATTGCAAAACGCACCTTTTTCAGCGACAATTCACAGCGAAATAATTGTTTCCCGAATCGCAAAAATCAATGAGAAAAATTACCTTCGGCGAGCGTCTGCGCTACGCCTTTGACAAAAGTTTATCGCGCGGGACGATCTCACTGGTCGGTTGGCTCGGTCTGGTTTCCCTTTTGATCGTCGTCACGGCAACCGCGATTTTATTGCTGACCGAAATTTCGCCCGAAGATCAGGAACCGCAAACCGTCGCCGAAGCATTCTGGCAAAGTTTGATGCGTTCGATCGATCCGGGAACACTTGCCGGCGACAACGGTTGGAGTTACCGGATCTTGATGTTTTTCGTGACGATCGGCGGAATTTTTATCGTCAGTTTGCTGATCAGTGTTCTCTCGAACGGTTTGCAGACAAAGCTTGAAGAGCTGCGAAAGGGACGCTCGTTTGTCGTCGAAACCGGTCACACATTGATATTGGGTTGGTCGTCGCGAATCTTTCTGATCATTTCCGAACTCGTCATCGCCAACGAAAACCAGAAAGCGCCGCGCATCGCGATCCTCGCCGATAAAGATAAAGTCGAGATGGAAGATGAGATTCGCGCCAAGCTCGGCGACACGAAAAACACGCGCGTCGTCTGCCGTTCGGGCAATCCGATCGATCTCGTCGATCTCGAGATCGTCAATCCGCACGCCGCCAAATCGATCATCATTCTCTCGCCCGACGAGAGCGCGGACGCTGATTCGCAGGTCATCAAAATGATCCTCGCGATGACGAACAATCCGAACCGCCGCGCCGACCCCTATCACATCGTTGCCGAGATCCGCGACGAAAAAAATATGGAGATCGCTGCGCTCGTCGGCAAACAGGAAGCAAAACTCGTTCTCTCAAGCGACGTGATCGCCCGCATCACGGTGCAAACTTGTCGGCAAGTCGGCTTGAGCGTCGTTTACAAAGAGCTCCTCGATTACGACGGCGACGAGATCTATTTTCAGGAAGAACCCGCACTGGTCGGAAAAACTTTCGGCGAAGCCTTATTTGCTTACGAGCATTGCTCGCTGATGGGCTTGCGGCTCGCGGCGGGCGGCGTGCAAATCAATCCGCCGATGGAAACCGTTATTCAACAAGGCGACCGTGTGATCGCGATTGCCGAAGACGACGACAAAGTTATTTTCAACGGTTTCGCGCACGTCAGGTTCGATCAAACGGCAATCCGCGAAACGACGGCCGACGGTTTGCATGAAGAACGCTTTTTAATTTTAGGCTGGAACAAACGCGGCAGAACGATCGTCCGCGAACTCGACAATTACGTCGCCAAAAATTCCTATCTGAAAATTGTCGCCGACGCGCCCGAAGTTGAAAGTAACTTAAATGGAATCGCCGAAAATCTCGAAAATCTCACGGTCGAATCTGAAATCGGCGATACGACGAGCCGCAAATTGCTTGACGCGCTCGATTTAACGTCATTTCAACACATCGTTATTTTATGCTACGCCGACCAGTTGAACGCGCAGTCGGCGGACGCCAAAACGATGATGACGCTCCTGCACCTGCGCGACATCGAAGATAAAAGCGGCGAACATTACAGCATCGTCAGCGAAATGATCGACGTTCGCAACCGCGCGCTCGCCGAGATCGCCAAGGCGGACGATTTTATCGTCAGCGACGAATTGACCGGTTTGCTGCTCACGCAAATTTCCGAAAACGCCGAACTGCTTGACGTTTTCAACGATCTGTTTGACGCTGACGGCTCGGAGATCTATCTCAAACCCGCCGGAAATTACATCGCGCTCGGCGCGGAAGTAAATTTTTACACCGTCACGGAATCGGCGAGAAAACGCGGCGAAATCGCCATCGGCTACCGTCTCGAACGCCACGCCGGCGACTCGTCACGCGCCTACGGTGTCCGCGTCAATCCGCCGAAAGCCGCGAATGTGAGCTTCAAAACCAAAGACAAGATCATCGTTCTGGCGAAAGATTAAGAAATTCGGACAACGCGATTTTTATTAGATAGTTTTCCAAAATAGTTTTTTTAACGCAAAGGCGCCAAGCTGCCAAGGCGCAAAGTGATTTCTTTTCAAAAACCCTTTGCGGTCTTGGCAGCTTGGCGTTAAAATTCCGGTTGAATTTCTCAACTCTTTATTTTGAAAAGATGTCTATTGAATAACTTTAAAAGTAGAATGATTGGCGGCGGTCGAATCGTTGCCGACCCAAACGTCAAAAGTTTCGGTTTCCTGTAGCCATTTTCTTTCCGCCGCGCTCCAGTATTCGAGTTCCTTTTTGCCGAGCGTGAAACGGACGGTTTTCGTTTCGCCGGGCGCGAGCGCGACGCGCTCGAAGCCTTTTAATTCTGTGACCGGGCGCGAGGCGCTGCCCGCCTGTTGATGAATATAAAGCTGAACGACTTCGTCACCCGTGCGCGTTCCCGTGTTTTTTACATCGATCGAAACTTCGATCGTCGCGCCGATCTTAACTTCCGGTTTCTCAACCTTCATATTCAAAAAAGAGAACGTCGTGTAGCTTAAACCGTAACCGAACGGATAAAGCGGCACGCTTTCTTCGTTCCAGTATCTTTTGCCTTGCATTGACGGGTCTTGCGTCAGATTATGCGCGTAATAGATCGGAATTTGTCCGGCGTTTCGCATCCACGTAACGGGCAGTTTGCCGCCCGGATTCACTTCGCCGAAGAGTAAATTCGCGACCGCCTCGCCGCCCCGCGTGCCGGGATACCAGATTTCTAAAATTGACGGAATATTCTGTTCTGCCCAGGTGATGTCGAGCGGTCTGCCGTTCATCAAAACGAGGGCGACGGGTTTTCCGGTGGCGGCAACGGCTTCGAGTAATTCCTGCTGTCGTCCGGGAAGTTCGAGCGTCGAACGCGACGCGGCTTCGCCCGACATATCTTGGCTTTCGCCCAAAACCATTACGGCAACATCGGAATTTTTAGCGAGTTCAACCGCTTTTTTGATTTCGTCGTTGGCTTGTGCCTCCGTCCACGGAACGGGGCGTTTTTCGCCAAATAAAGCATCGAAAAAAGACGGGAATTTGCGACTGATCTGAACGCCCTGCGCGTATTCGACTTTCGCGTTCGCGCCGAGTTTCGATTTGATGCCGCCGAGAATCGTCACGGTTTCGTCCGTGTTCTGCTGAAAAACCCATGAACCGAGCGCGTCACGGCGCGAATCGGCAAGCGGACCGATGACCGCTATCTTTTGGTCGGCATTTTTAGAAAGCGGCAGCAGACCGGTTTTGTTTTTGAGCAAAACCGCCGTCCGTTCCGCCGCGATCCGCGCCGCTTCGCGGTGTTTCGGGGCGCCGAGAATTTCATTGACCTTCGCTTCGTCAACAAAGGGATTTTCAAACAAACCGAGCTTGATCTTCGCTTCAAGCAGCGGGCGCACCATCTCATCGATTTGCTTAACTGAAACAAGATTTTGCTTGACCGCATTGCCGAGATTTTTCAGATAAGTTTGCGCGTTGAGGCTCATTTCCAGATTGATTCCGGCGTTCAGCGCCTTGACCGCCGCGTCCTGCGCGTCGCGGGCAAAACCGTGCGTCGTCAAATTTCGAACGGCATCGGCATCGCTGACGACAAAGCCTTTAAAATTCCAGTCTTTTCGCAAAATATCCTGCATTAGCCAGCGATTTCCCGTCGCCGGAACGTCGTTGAGATCCATATAGGCGCTCATCACGCTGCCGACTCCTTCATCAACCGCCGCTTTAAATGGCGGCAGATAAACATTCTGCATTTGCGATTCGGGAATATACGACGCATCGTAATCACGCCCGCCTTCCGCAGCGCCGTAACCCGCAAAATGTTTGACGCACGCGAGCAGATGTTCGGGCGTGCCGATCACCGTGCCCTGAAACCCGCGCACCTGCGCCCGCGCCATCGCCGCGCCAAGAAATGGGTCTTCGCCCGCGCCTTCGACGATTCTGCCCCAACGCGGATCGCGCGCAATATCGACCATCGGCGCAAACGTCCAATTGATGCCGACGCTGCGCGCCTCACGCGCCGCAATCGTCTGACCTTTTTCCGCGAGCGCCGGATCCCACGAAGCCGCTGTCGCGAGCGGCACGGGAAAGATCGTGCGGAAACCGTGAATCACGTCAAAGCCGAAGATCAGCGGAATTTTCAGACGCGATTCGGTCACGGCGATCTTCTGAAAACGATTGATCAGCGCCGGATCGGTGACAAAAAGCATCGAACCGATCTCGCCTTTACGAATTCCCTCGTCCATCGATTCGGGTTTCTGAAACTGTCCGAAAAAGAACAGCTGATTCATCTGCCCGATCTTTTCTTCCAAAGTCATCTGCGCGAGCAGCGCGTCCGCCCGCGTCCGCGCCTTTTGGTCGTTATCGGTTTGCAAAGTCGCCTTTTTGACCGGCAGTTTTTGGGCAAAAACTGAATTAAAAGGAGCCGCGACAATCGTCAAGATCATCGCAATTGTCAAAATAAAACGCGCATTTCGGACTGATAAAATATTTTTCATAATGATTCTCTCTCGAATAATGGATATTCGCAGTCGAAAAAACTTTTGGGGGTTGATTTTGCCAGAACTGACTAATTTTGCATTGAATTTCATCAACTCGTCAAACGCCGGTCAATATTCGGCGCGTCTTTCGGGCAAACTCAAAACGCCGTCGATGATCGAGTAGCCGACCCGCAACGGAAATTAGCCTGCGTGAGAATAAGCGATTGATAGGGCGTTAATTGTTTCGGAGGGCAATTGAAGGGGCAAGAAGAAGTTTTTTGGATAAACGGCGGATTCGCCGATTTCATCGATTACTGAGACATATTCGCCGCGCGATTTGATGCGATAAATTTTGAAAGGGATGAGCAGCGTGCGGTCGTCGGTTTCGAGACAAACGGCGAAAATTTCCGTTGAGTCATCAGTTTTTTTTCCCGGCATTTTCAGTTTTGTTTCGCGCATCGGCATCAAATCTTTTTTCATCATATTTCTCCTAATCTTTCCAATTCTTTCAGCCAAAATTCGACCGCCTCTTTCGAATCTTGAAGGTCATCGGCGGTTAAATCTGCCTTTTCATTTTTGGCATAAATATCAAGCAAAAATATTCTGCCTGCCCGATTTGCAAAATAATAGATGATTCGCGCACCGCCGCGTTTGCCTCTGCCCGAAGCCGCCCAACGCAATTTCCTGATGCCGCCGGACGCAGGAATTATCGCACCGTCTTCAGCGTATCTGCACAAGTATAATTGTAACTCAGAAAGGATTTCCGCACCCAACAATTTTTCGGCGCGCTTCGCAAATCGTTCGGTTTTCGTAAATCCAAAATAATCCATTTCTAACTCGTCAAACGCCGGTAAATATTCGGCATTCTTTCGGGCAAACTCAAAACGTCGTCAATGATCGTGTAGCCGACGTCGCCGTATAAATCTCTTAATTCGGCTTCGCTTTCGCGGTCGATCGTGATGCAGAATGGCGTGATACCCTGCATTTTGGCTTCCGTCAGAGCTTCGCGGACGTCTTCGCGGGCGTAGCGGGCGTCGCCGTAATCGTGATCGTATGGTCTGCCGTCGGTTAAGATTATCAGCAGTTTCGTGCGTGCTTCCTGACGCACTAATTTTGCCGCCGCGTGGCGGATCGCCGCGCCCATTCGCGTGTTGTTTTGAAACGTAATGCCGCCGATCCGGCGCTCGATCTCTTCGGAATATTTTTCCGAGAAATCTTTGACGACATAGAATTTCACGTTGCGTCTGCCCTCAGATGTGAATCCGTTGATCGAATAAGCGTCGCCGACCGCTTCGAGCGCTTCGCTCATCAGCACAAGTCCTTCTTTTTCGATCTCGATAATTCTTCGTCCGGGATGCGTGTAGGGCTGCAAAGGATTGCGCGTGATGGTGCGCGCCGTCGAAGAAGATTGATCGAGCAGCAAGGACACGGCAACGTCGCGCTGTTTTCTGAGGCGTTTCGTGTAGATGTTTTCCGACGGCTGACCATCGGCGCGTTTATCGACGACGTATTCGACGAGCGCGTTCAGATCGTAATCTTCGCCGTCGATCTCGCGGTTGATGCGCGTCAGATTTTCGGGTTTCATCAATTGGAATTGATGCCTTATGGAAGAAATCACGCCGCGATAGCGCGAACGCGCGAGCTCGACAAAATTGCGGTCGCCCTGCCGCACTTTTTTCTCGATCACGCGGCTCCAGCCGACGCGGTAATCGTTGAGTTCCCGGTCCCATTCGTCGTAGCTGAAAGCCAGATCGCCCGCTTCGAGTGGCTGTTCGGGCATTTCGTTATTTGCCCACGCCTCGGCGCCCTGCAAATCGTCGGGTTCTTGGTCGTCATCGTCGAGCGTGTTCCAGGCATTAAAAAGGTCTTTAATATCCTGTAATTTTTTCGGTTTCTGTTCGCGTTTGACCTGATCTTCAAGAACGGATTCCGGCGAGTTTTTGTCCTCGTAGGCAAAATCGCCTTTCTTTTCGTTATCTTCCGATTCCTCGGCGTTTGTTTCTTCGGGCGTGATGTTTTGAAAAAGCGTGTAAACGCGGCTCGTCGCCATCAAGCTGTCGGCAACCGTCGGACTTTGGATTTTGGATTTTGGACTTTGGATTTCCTTCTCGCCGTGCCGGTCTGTTCGCAAATAATTCTCGACGATCGTTTCGATCTCCGAAACGATCTGCCCATAAAATTGCCGCGCATCGTCGGTCGCGCCGCCGCAGAGCGTAATTTGAAACAGCAGTTCGAACGGCACCTGATTCATCGGAATATCGAAAATATACGGGCGTTTTTCGCGCAAAAACTTCTGCATCAGATCGAGATCTTTGCGAAGTCCGCGATAAGTTCGCCGGAGCGCGGCATCGATCCGCGCATTTTCCATCGTGCCAAAGATCTTTTTCGCGAGGCGCGGTTCGGGGAAAACCTGCAAAACCGCGCGGTAATCAGAATCTTTCGGCAATTTTTTGAGACGCTTTTTGACTTCCTTTTTGATTTCTTCGTCAGAGAGAGCCTTGGCGCCTTTTTGCACGTCTTCGATGTAACCGGCGAGCGAAAAAGCATCGGTTTCATCACCGGTCGCGGCGTAAAGTTCGTTGAGTTCGGCAAACGCGGCTTTCAGATTTTTTGAATCTTTCTCGAAAGTTCCGAATTCGATTTGTCCCGCGCCGTGTGCGGCGAGAACTTTGTAAAGCCGAAAATCCATCTCGTCCGTGTCAAATTCCTTGACGTTTGACGGCAGATAGATCGTCTTGCCGTCGCCGATTCGCGATTCCTGCGGCATCGCCGTCAGCGGCGAGATCTCAACCTCTTTGCCGGTCAAACCTTCGACGTAAATTCGCAAAATGGTCTGGATCTTTTCGAGCGGCAAGCCTTCTTCTGCTTCTTGCAGAAGCTCGTTCGATTGCCGCGTTTCGAGCGCGAAATAACTTTTTCGCGCCTTTGCCGAGACATTTTCCTTTTTGACGAGACCGGTCTCAACCCATTCTTCAAATTGTTCGAGCGAAACTTTTTTTAAGGCTTGTGCCGAAGAACGAAAGGCGGCAAGCGCGCTTTCTGCGTCTTTTAAGGCGATTTCGGCAACGAGATTCAAAACCTTGTCGGCGATCGTGATGATCTCCTGCTTCTTTTTCAAGGTTTGGATCTGTCCGAAAAATTTCGGTGTCGCGCGCAGAAAAGCGATCAGGATCGCGTTGCCGTTTTTTGCGATAAGTTCTAAACACGCACACCATTTATCAAAAACTTTATCGGTTTTCTGCAATACATCGCTTCCGGCGGAAACAAAATGAAGCGTCACGCTGCCGCCGTATTCGAGAAATTCACGACCCTTTTCCATCAATCGGACAGCATTTTCAGCGGAAATTTTTTTCAAAGATTCGGGCAGATGCGTCCACAGATCGGCGGTCATTCCGCCGGTTCGATTGGCAAAATTGGCGGCGAGCGCGACAACCGATTTTGAAACTTTGTTTTTATCGTCACCGAATTTTTTGAGCGCCTCGCAAACTTCCGGCGTGCGGTGCAGAAAATCCGAACTGTGTTTTGCCGAACGATTCGCGATCTCCGAAGCCAATTTCAGAAAATCGCTCAAAAGCCGGTCATCATTGATCTCTTTGGCAAGTCGCGGAATCATTTCAAAAGTTTCGAGCGCGATCGAACTCGATAAAACAAGCTGCCGCGTGCAGATCTGAAAAACGAGCGGACGCGTTTTTTCGGGAACGAATTTCAAGCCGCCGACGCCGTCGCTAAAAAACTTCGCGCCGAGTTCGGCATTACCCATCGCGAGGCGCCGTCCGAGTTCCGCCCAATTTCGCAAATCGTCCGCCGAAAGAATTTTTGCCGCCTTCGGCACGGCTTCGACAAATTCGCGGCTGACGCGCAAAGAAACGCCCGCGAGGCTCGCGCTCGATTCCAGCGCGGCGCGTTTTTGTTCGCTCGAAAGTCGGGTCAAACGTTTTGCCAGACCGGTGAATGTTTGTTTTTTGTGATTCGGTTGATCGCCTTCGTTCGCCATATCTAAATTTTATGAAAAAAAGCGAAAATTAGAAATCCGCATCAATTGAAAGTTCCGGAATCAGGAAATTTTCGGCAAGATCGTTTGATCGGATGATTTCGGCAATGGTCGTGTTGAGCGTCGGCGCTTCGATGCCGTCGGGGTAAATAAAGCTGTGGAAACAGGCATTGGCATTGCCTTCGCGGAGCGAGTCGAGTTTGTGACCGCGTTCGAGTTCGGAAAGTTTCTGCATCATCCAGTTTTGCTCGTCACGCGTCAGGTTTTTCCGCGAAACGTCAAAGGCGCAGCCCGAAGTGTGCGGCGGCAAACTGCCTTTGCCGCTGACCTTGAATGAATTGGCATTGGTCTTGTTCAAACTGATCTGATAATCCATCGACCGCAGCAAGCTCGTCACGCGGAGCGGCGCTTTTGCTACTTGAAGATATTCTTTCGTAAATTCCTCAAAAAGCTTGCGCGAATCTTTGTTGTACATTCTAAGCAGCCGAATCCGCATTTGCTTGCGGTCAACCGGATTATTGAGGTCGTATTTCTGCCCGTCAAAGTTATCGGCAAGTTGTTTGAGAATTTTATACTTCGGCGAATCGGGCGGGATCTTGGTATTTCCGTTTTCAAAACTAAACGATGTAAATTCATCGCCGGTCGCGCTTCCGCCGATGTCGAGAACATAGCTGTCGGTTGCCATCGGCAGCTCGACGACAAATTTGCCCTCAAGCCGCAATTGCGCCAGATCGGCAAAATCAAGCGGCTGTTTAAAACCTCTCTGATTGATCATCTGCGCAAGTTTTGCCTTCTGTTTTGAAACATTTCCGCCAACCAATTCGACCGGCAGCGGAATCAATCCCGACGGTTCGGCACCGCTGGCGCCGTGATTTAAGGCTTTATTAAGCTGCGCCTTCCAGAAATCGATCGAAACATTCAGATCCGAAGGTTTCTTTGCGTCGGTCGGCGAAACCGAATCGATCTCCTTGAGATCGTCGGCTTTGAGCGGATCTTCTTCGACTTCCCACGAAGCGATCAAATCATCGATGTCGTCGGGATCTTCGCCGCCGAGCGGGTCAATGACGCGGACCGGAATCAAGGCGGCTTTGATCGATTGCGGAGTCGGTTTGACGTTTTGATTGCCGCCGCCAAAGCTGCTTGCGACGATCATCGCAAGCACTCCCAAAACAAGGATCAGAACGGTTGAACCGGCGGCAACCATCAAAATGATCGGCGGTTGATTGGTTTTGGATTTTGGACTTTTGGCTTTTGATTTTGAGCTTTGAGAACTTGGTTTTTCGCTTGTTGAAGATATTTCAGGCTTGTTCTCAACTTGCGGCGCTTGGCTTACGCCAATTTCGATCGTCACCTTTGTTTCGCTGCCGAGCCTGATTTCGTCGCCATCGAAAACTCTTACGGGCGCGCCCGAAATTTTTTCGCCACCCACAAAAGTTCCGTTCAGCGAATTTTCGTCAACGACAAAAACCGCTTCGCCGTCGCGGAAAAATGTCGTATTTTTGCGCGAAAGTCCGGTGTCGCTCAAAACGATCTGCGACGCATCGGTGCGTCCGATCGAAATTTCATCGTCGAGCGAAACAGTTTCGCTCTCGTATGGATTTTTGATGTAAAGCTTTATTTTCTTCATCAATGATGATGTTCGTCGGCGACTTCTTTTAATTTTGAGATGTCGAGAAGTTTCGAAAAATCGTCAAAATGAAACATCGAATCGTCTTTGCAGTAATCGCAAAAAAACGTCACATCTTCGCCCAGATACATATCTTTCATATGATACGCGATAAAACAACCATAACAACGCTGTATGCGTTTTCCGAATTCGTCGATAATTTCTTCGTTATTTTCAGGCACACTGCAATTGTTTACGAAACAGAAAAAAAGTGCAAGAGAATTTAAGACTTCTTGAAACTCGAAAGATGCGCGCTTGCAAAATTTTTCTCAATATGTAAAGTTTATAAAAACAATGAAGTTTTGCACAGTTCAAATTCATCATCTCCACCATCACGCGCATTTTCATCATCGCGCGAACTGATCCTGATTTTCTAAATCCGAAAAATTAGTTTTATCAACCAAGCGGCGCGAACTTGAAAAAGTTGTGGGGCGCGGTTTTGTCTTTTTACAAATGAACGATCAAAAATTAAAAATTGCATTACAAAAAAGCGGTCGATTGAGCGAAGATTCGATGAATTTGCTCAAAAAATGCGGCATCCGTTTCAGCAACGGACTCGGCAAGCTCCGCACCGAAACCGAAAACTTCCCGCTTGAGATCTACTTTCTGCGCGACGACGACATTCCCGAATATGTTGCCGATGGCGTTGCCGACATCGGCATCGTCGGCGAAAATGTTTTGCGAGAAAATCAAAAAACGGTCGCAATCATCGAAAAACTGAATTTCGGCAAATGTCGCCTGTCGCTCGCCGTTCCGAAAAATTTTGCCTATCGATCGGTCAAGGATTTCGAAGGAAAGCGAATCGCGACGAGTTATCCGAACATTTTGCGCGAGTTTTTCGCCGCCAACCGCGTCAACGCGGAAATTCACACGATCAGCGGTTCGGTCGAGATCGCGCCGTCGATCGGTTTGGCGGACGCGGTTTGCGACCTTGTCAGTTCGGGCAGCACGCTTTTTTCGAACGGTCTGCGCGAGGTCGAAACCGTGATGAATTCCGAAGCCGTGCTCGTTTCGCGCGCGGGTCTCGACGCCGCTTTGCAGACGATCCTCGACAAACTTCTCTTTCGCCTGAAAGCCGTCAAAGCCGCCCGCCAAAACAAATATATTTTGCTCAACGCGCCGAACGAAAAACTCGAATCGATCATAAAATTATTGCCCGGCATCAAAAGCCCGACCGTTTTGCCGCTCGCCGCCAGCGGCTGGAGTTCGGTGCATTCGGTGATCAACGAAAATGATTTTTGGGAATCGGTCGAAAATCTGAAAAACGCGGGCGCCGAGGGAATTCTGGTACTTTCAATCGACCAAATGATCAGCTAAAAACATTATGCAGACTATAAAATATCCGAAAAAAGAAACCTGGAACGTGCTGCTTTCGCGCCCGACGACGATCGACGCGAAATTTCTCGAACGCGGCGTCGCCAACATTCTCGAAGACGTTCGTAAAAACGGCGACGCGGCGCTCAAACATTGTGCGCGTTTTTTCGACAAGGTCGAACTCGACGAATTTTTGGTAACGGAAACGGAATTTGCCGAAGCCGCCGCGCGGGTTTCCGACGAATTAAAAGCCGCGCTGCGGGTCGCCAAGTCAAATATCGAAAAATTTCACGCCGCGCAGATCGAACAACCGCAAATTATCGAAACGACGGCGGGCGTTTTCTGCTGGCGCAAATCTGTGCCGATCGAAAAGGTCGGGCTTTATGTTCCGGCGGGCACGGCGCCGCTTTTTTCGACCGTTTTGATGCTTGCCATTCCGGCGCGGCTCGCGGGCTGCCGCGAGATCATCATCTGTTCGCCGCCCGACACAACCGGCAAAGTAAATGATGTCACGCTTTTCGCGGCAAAACTCTGCGGCGCGACCAAAGTTTTCAAGATCGGCGGCGCGCAGGCGATCGGCGCGCTCGGATTCGGAACCAAATCTGTCCCGAAAGTTTCTAAAATTTTCGGTCCCGGCAATCAATACGTAACGGAAGCCAAACAGCAGATCACAAAATACGGAATCGCCATCGATATGCCTGCCGGACCTTCGGAAGTTGCCGTTTTCGCGGACGAATCAAGCGTTCCGGCGTTTGTCGCGGCGGATCTCTTGTCGCAAGCCGAACACGGCATCGACAGTCAGGTCTTGCTGGTCACGACGAGCGAAAAGGTTATCGAAGAAACTTTAAGCGAGCTCGAAAAACAGCTCGAAGTGTTGCCGCGCAAAGCGATCGCCGCCAAAGCGATCGAAAATTCGAAAGCGATCCTTGTCGAAAATACGGAAACAGCGCTCGAACTTCTTAACGAATACGCCGCCGAACATCTGATCTTGGCAACTCAAGACGCCGACGAAATAGCCGACGAAATCATCAACGCGGGTTCGGTCTTTATCGGCAATTATTCGTGCGAATCGGCGGGCGATTACGCTTCGGGAACGAATCACACGCTGCCGACAAATGGCTCGGCGAAAGCTTACAGCGGTGTCTCGCTCGATTCATTTGTCAGAAAGATCACGTTTCAAAAACTAACCGCCGACGGCATCAAAAACCTTGGAAAAGCCGTCGAATTGATGGCGGAAGCCGAAGAGTTGCGGGCGCACAAAAACGCGATTTCGGTCAGATTGGAGGAAATAAGACGCGGAGAAATCTAAAAAGATAAATCCTCGGAAAATTCGCATCCCATTAATTTTTATGACTTTTGATTTACAAAATCTTGTTCGCGAAAACATCAAACGCTTAACGCCGTATTCTTCCGCCAGAAAAGAATTCAGCGGAGCAGCGCAGATCTTTCTCGATGCCAACGAAAATAGTTTCGGTTCGCCGCTGGCGCAAAATTACCATCGTTATCCCGACCCGCTGCAATCGCAGATTAAAGAAAAGCTCGCCGAAATCGATAATGTAAAGCCGTCCGAAATTTTCGTCGGCAACGGCTCGGACGAAGCGATCGATCTGCTGTTTCGCATCTTTTGCGAACCCCAAAAAGACAATATTCTGATTTGTCCGCCGACTTACGGAATGTATGAAGTTTCGGCACAGATCAACGACGTTTCGATCCGGCGCGCTAATTTAACGACGGATTTTCAGCTTGATCTTCCGGAAATTGAAAAATCGATCGATGCGAACACAAAAATTATTTTCATCTGTTCACCGAATAATCCGACGGGAAATTCAATGAATCGCGAAACAATTTTGCAAATTGCCGGATCTTTTCAAGGAATCGTCGTCGTTGACGAGGCTTATATTCATTTCTCGAACGAAAAATCTTTGCTTGACGAGATCAATAATTTTCCGAATCTGGTCGTTTTGCAAACATTTTCAAAAGCCTGGGGTT
>JBBQOA010000045.1:0-14236 GCA_038330465.1 Pyrinomonadales bacterium | reverse complement strand
AAGCGGAAAAAAGGCTGATGAGAATAAACGCAATGACGCAAGGGAGCAAAGACGCAAAAGACTGCAGGAATGATTTAACAATCAAACCAGCCGGATTGAATATTATTTTTATTAACTTTGCGTCTTTGCACCCTTGCGTCTTTGCGTTAAATTTTTTTTCGTTCATTGAATTTCAAAATTACAACACGAATTTGTAAACGACAAATCGAAACTAATTTGTTATTATCTCCATACAGCCCCTAAAATCAAAAAAAGTCAGGAGAATAATTTTATGTTTTCGTTAGAAGATCTGTTAGGACAACAACAAGGATCGGCGGCGGTCGATCAAATCAGTCAGACGGTCGGCGCGCAGCCGAGTTTGGTCAACAGCGCAATTCAGATGGCTTTGCCCGCGCTGATCAACGGTTTGGCAAACAATGCGGCGACGCCCGAAGGCGCGCAAAATTTGAATAACGCGCTCGAACAACACGACGGCGGGATTTTGGATAATCTCAGCGGTCTCAGTAGTTTGGCAGGCGCGATCTTCGGCAGCGGTCAAACATCGCCGCAGCTGAATGCGGGCGGCATTCTCGGACATATTTTAGGCGGCAGTCAAGGAAATGTGACGCAGCAGATCAGCAATCAAAGCGGTTTGGGCGCGGGACAGGTCGCGCAGATCCTGATGCTGCTTGCGCCGATCGTGATGGGTTATCTCGGACGTCAGAAACAACAAAACAATCTCGATGCGGGCGGACTTTCGGCGATGCTTGGCGGACAACAACAGCAGATTCAACAAGCGCCGCAGGGCGGGTTTTTGCAAAATTTGCTTGACAGCGACGGCGACGGCAGCATTACCGACGACATTGCCTCGATGGCGTTCAAATATATGACGAACCGTTAGAAAATTAAAAATTAAAAATTAAAATTTTAAGACGAAACAATTGAAAGTTGTTTTCGTCTTTTTTAATTGAAACAAATCGAAATTTTGACCGTAAAAAAACTAAACAAAAACTCTTCGCGTGGATTTGTAAAAGTAACAATAAAAAACATTTTGAGGAAAAATATGATTCTGAAACCTTTGGCTCGTAAGATTGTGGCATTTTCGATGCTTGTCTTATTAGGATTTTCGGGGATTGTTTCGGCGCGTCCGCTGAAAAATCCATTTTTAACGCAAGAGGGCGAGGTCAAAAAACTGCCGCCCGTCAATTGGATTCGCAGCCGGCAAATTGATGTCAAACATATCGCGATCGATCTAAAATTCGATTGGGAAAAAGAGTCGGCGTTCGGAACGACGACGATCACCGTCGCGCCGTTCAATAACACGAATAAATTTAATCTCGACGCGGCTTCGATGACGATCAATTCCGTCACCCTTTCAAACGGCAAAGTCTTGAAATTCAATTACGACGGCAAAAAGGAAAACGATAATCTCGAAATCATGCTCGACCGTATTTATAAAGAGGGCGAAGACATCACCGTCAAGATCGATTACAAAACAAATTACGTCAATAAAGCCGATGCCGATACGGCGATCGGAAATTTCGGGCGCGGTCTGCGTTTTATCAAACCGAACGACGAAGAACCGAATAAACCGCGCCAAATCTGGTCGCAGGGCGAATCGGAATTTAACCGCTACTGGTTTCCGTCATACGACACGCCGAACGATTTTCGGACGACCGAACTCCGCGCGACGGTCGCCAAACCGTATTTTGTCGTTTCGAACGGCAAATTGGTGGAAACAAAGGAAAACGCGGACGGCACACGAACATTTTACTGGAAAATGGATCAGCCGTATTCGAATTATCTGACCTCGATCGTCGTCGGCGAATACACTGAGATCAAAAACGGCGAATACGACGGCAAACCGATCTACGCTTACGGTTATCCGTCGGAAGCCAAAGAAGTTGCCGAAACGACGAAAAATCTTCCCGCAACGATCAAATTCTTCTCGGAAAAAACCGGCGTCAAATATCCGTATCCGAAATATTCGCAAACCTTTGTTGAAGATTTCGGCGGCGGGATGGAAAATATTTCGGCAACGACGCAAATCGAGGAAATGATTCACGATGACCGCGAATTGCTTGATACCGACAGCGAATCTTTGCAGTCGCACGAACTCGCGCATCAATGGTTCGGCGACTATGTGACGTGCCGCGATTGGGGACAAATCTGGCTCAATGAATCGTTCGCGACCTATTTTCAGGCGATGTGGGACGAAGAACACAAAGGACACGAATATTTTCTTTACAGCAACGTCCGCACCAATCAACAGACGACGATCGACACCTGGAATCAAGGAAATCGACGCCCGATCGTCACGAAATATTATGAAAACAAAGACGCGATGTTCGACAATTATGCGTATCCGGGCGGCGGTTCGATTCTGCATATGCTCAGAAAACATCTCGGCGAAGAAAATTGGTGGAAGGCGATCCATCATTATCTGACGTCAAATGCGCATCAGCCGGTTTCGACCGAGGAATTTCGAATTGCGATCGAAGAAGCGACCGGCGAATCGATGGATTGGTTTTTCGATCAATGGCTTTATAAAATGGGACATCCCGTTTTTGAAATAACGCAGAGCTACGATGACGCGAAAAAACAATTGACCCTGAACGTCAAACAAACTCAAAAGGTCGACCCGCTTAATGAATTTCCGCAAACCGAGTTCTTTCAAGCAAAGGTCGATGTCGAGATTGACGGCAAAGTTCAGCAAGTTTGGCTCAAACCGCAAGCCGAAAACGTTTTCATATTTGATTCACCGATCAAACCGAAGCTCGTAAATTTCGATTATGAAGGAACGCTTCTGAAAGAAATGAAATTTGATAAATCGGCTGACGATCTGATCTATCAAATGGCGAACGATAAAGACATTCTCGGCAGACGCTGGGCAATGAGCGAACTGATGAAACAGCTTGGAAGCTCAACGGATAAAACAAAGATCATCTCGGCGGTTCGTAATTCGGCGGAAAAAGATGCGTCGTGGCTGATTCGCCGCGCCGCGATCTCGAATTTACAGGAAATGTATGTGCCGCAAACGCCGCCGGGCATGCCGACGCCGACCGCGAAGCTCGATGACGCAACGACCGAGATGCTTTTAAAAGCCGTCAAGGATGAAAAATCGCTGATCCGCGCCGATGCGATCACGCTGCTCGGCGACAGCAAGGACGCGAAATATGCCGATCTTTATCTGAACGCCCTGAATGACCGCAGTTACGGCGTGATCGATGCGGCGGCAACCGCACTCGCCCAAACAAAAAGTCCGAAAGCGTATGATGCGCTGATCAAATTGACGACCACGAAATCGTGGAAAGGTCGGATCGAATCAGCGGGTATGAACGGTTTGGCGGAACTCGGCGACAAACGCGCGTTTGAAACGAGCTATAAGTTCGCGACCGACAAATCAAATAATTTCAATGCGCGGACGGCGGCATTAAAGGCTGTCGGTGCGACGGGAAAGGGCGATGAGCGCGCTTTTCCGTTGATCTTCAATCAATTCAAGATCGCGCTCGATTCAAATGATTTCAACGGTCTTTTCAATACGCTGCAAGGCATTATCAAACTCGCCGACCCGCGCGGGCAGGAAGCCTTTGAGATGCTCAAGGAAAAGTTCAAAGGGCAGGCAAATATTCTCGGGTTCGTCAGTTTTTTGGAAAATCGGTTTAAAGCCGCAGTTGGCAAGTAAATGGTCAGAACCGTCTGCGGGAGCGGACGGTTGATGATTTTAATACAAAAATTCTAATAAAAACGAACCATCGGCGATCGCAAATGGTTCTGACTTTGCATAAAAAAATGAATAACAAAAACATCATTCAGAAATGTCTCGCGTTAAGTATTATTTTAATATTTAGCGTTTCATTGATTGTTCAGGCGCGTCCGATGAACGAGCTTTTTCAGCAGGACGATTCGGCGAAGGTCAAAAAACTGCCGCCCGCGCATTTTATCCGGAGCCGCGATTTCGATATGCGGCACATCGCCTTGAATTTGAAATTCGATTGGGACAAGGAACAAGCGATCGGCACGGCGACCATCACGCTCGCGCCGCTGACGCCGAATTTTAAATCGGTCGAGCTTGATGCAGGTTCGATGGTTTTCAATTCCGTCAAACTCGGCGGCAAAGATCTAAAATTCAAATACGATGAACCAAACACGAATCTCGCGATCGATCTCGACCGTGTTTACAATATCGGCGAGACGATCACGCTCGTCATCGATTACCGGACAAAGGGCGGCGTCATTGAAAACACGCTTGGTTTCGGCGCGGGCGGCGGTTTGAAATTCATCAAACCTTCGGCTGACGATCCGAACGGTCGCAAACAGATCTGGTCGCAGGGCGAATCCGATTACAATCGTTTTTGGTTTCCGTCATACGACAGTCCGAATGATTTTGCGACGAGCGAGCTGACGGCAACGGTCGCGAAGCCGATGTTCGTTGTTTCCAACGGAAAATTGATCGAACGCAAAGATAATAAGGACGGAACGGAAACCTTTCACTGGAAAATGGAGACGCCGCACGCCAATTATTTAACGTCGATCGTCGTCGGTGAATACGCGGAGATCAAAGGCGATTACGCGGGCATTCCGATTTCGACCTATATTTTCCCGAATGAAGCGAAAGACGGCGCGGTTTCGGTCAAAAATCTTCCCGCGATGGTCAAATTTTTCTCGGAAAAAACCGGCGTCAAATATCCGTACGTCAAATACGCGCAGACAATGGCGCAAGGTTTCGGCGGCGGAATGGAAAATATTTCGGCGACGACGATGACGCCCTCGATGATTCACGACGATCGCGAGCTGCTCGACGGCGACAGCGAAGGATTGCAATCGCACGAGCTCGCCCACCAATGGTTCGGCGATTATGTGACGTGCCGCGAATGGTCGGACATTTGGCTCAACGAATCGTTCGCGACCTATCTGCAGGCGCTCTGGGACGAAAACAGCAAAGGTCACGATTATTTTCTGTACTCGGATGTTCGCGCAAATCAACAGTCGTATTTTAACACCTGGAATCAAGGCAACCGGCGTCCGGTCGTGACGAAATATTACACGAATGCCGACGCGCTTTTTGATACTTACGCCTATCCGCGCGGCGGCGCCGTGCTGCATATGCTCCGAAAACATCTCGGCGATGAATTGTTTTTCAAATCGTTGAATCATTATTTGACGAAAAACGCGAATTCGCCCGTTCAGACCGAACAACTGCGGATCGCGATCGAAGAAGCGACCGGGCAATCGATGGATTGGTTTTTTGACCAATGGATTTACAAGATGGGACATCCGATCTTCGATATATCGCAAAGTTATGACGCGGCATCGAAAAAACTGACTTTGAATGTCAAACAAACTCAAAAGATCGATCCGCTCAATGCGTATCCGCAAGCCGAGTTCTTTCAGGCGAAGGTCGATGTCGAAATTGACGGCAAAATCGAACAAGTGTGGCTCAAACCGCAAACCGAAAATGTTTTCATATTTGACGCGGCGACCAAGCCGCAGCTCGTAAATTTCGATTACGAGGGCGCTTTGATCAAAGAATTGAAATTCGAAAAATCGACCGACGAGCTCGTTTATCAATTTAAAAACGATAAGGACGTTTTAGGTCGCGTTTGGGCGATGAATCAATTGGTGCCGCGCTGGAAATCGAAAGAGACGAGCGACGCCGACAAAGCGAAAATTCTCGCCGCGATGAATCAGGCAGTGACCGGCGAACCGGTTTGGCTGGTGCGGCGCGATATTATTCAAGCGATCGCTCAACCGGCGGGCAATCCGAACGCGGCGAACAGCGCGCCCGCAAGTTTCGATGCGGCAACGATCACGGCTTTGACAAACGCGACGAAAGATAAAAATTCAAATGTTCGGGCGGCGGCGATCTCCGGTCTCGGATTTCTGCGCGATGCAAAATATGCCGGTATTTTTCTCGCCGGTTTGAACGATCAAAGCTACGGCGTGATCACGGCATCTTCGATCGCTTTGGCGCGGACAAAAGATGCCAAGGCGTTTGATGCGCTGGTTAAATTGGTTGAAACTTCTTCGTGGAAAGATCAGATCAGAATTGCCGGATTAAATGGTTTGGCAGCGCTCGGCGACAAACGGGCGCTTGAAACGGGTTTCAAATATACCGAAAAATCCAACTCGCCGGCGGTTCGCGTGACAGCCTTGAATGTTTTGGCGGCAAGCGGCAAAGGCGATTCGCGCGTTTATCCGCTATTGCTTGAGAGCTTCAAAAAATCTTTGGAAAACAACGATTTTCAAGGAATTTTCAGCGGTTTTCAAGGTTTTATTCGATTAGAAGATCCGCGCGGACAAGAAGCCTTTGATCTGGCAAAAGCCAAATTCAAAGATCAGCAAAACTTTCTCGGATTTATCAGTCAACTCGAAACGCAATTCAAAAAAGCGATCGAACAGAAGTAATTTACTTTCAATTATCGAACAAAGCGAATCGTTTCGGCGGTTCGCTTTTTTTGTATTCAATATTTTCTGGAAATGGTGAGCGCCGTTATGCTAAACTTTTTTTATTCTTTTGATAAGTTCCTAATAAAATAAGAAAAACTATTTTCGCAAAAGTGAGGTTGTTTAAATGACGAAACTAAAGGTCAATAGTAAGCAATATGAGATAGATGCCGACCCGAACACGCCGCTTCTATGGGTTTTGCGCGATGATCTCGGCTTGACCGGAACGAAATTCGGTTGCGGCGTCGCGCAATGCGGAGCCTGTACCGTTCACGTCGACGGCGAAGCGCGGCGTTCGTGCGTGACGCCCGTGAAAGCCACATTTGGAAAGGAAATCACGACGATCGAAGGATTATCCGACGATCTCACGCATCCGCTCCAAAAGGCGTGGATCGCCGAAGAAGTTCCGCAATGCGGTTATTGCCAATCGGGACAAATAATGTCGGCGGCGATTCTTTTAAAAGAAAATAAGAAACCGACCGACCGCGATATTGACGAAGCGATGTCAGGCATCATTTGCCGCTGCGGAACGTATAATCGAATCCGCAGCGCGATCAAGCTTGCCGCGATCAACGGAGGTAAATAAAATGTCTGAAAAAATTGAACTTGACCGACGTTCGTTTCTAAAAGCCAGTTTTGTTGCCGGCGGCGGGTTGCTTCTTGGTTTTTCACTGCCGATAAAATCGCGGGCGGAAGAGCGTTTTAACGCGCCGTCAGCGACCGCCGATTTCCAGCCGAATTCATTTTTGCGGATTGCACCGGACGGCAAAGTCACGGTCACGGTCGGACAGGCGGAAATGGGACAGGGCGTTTTGACCTCGCTGCCGATGATCGTCGCCGAAGAACTCGAAGTTGAATGGAAAAATGTTGCCTTTGAATCCGCGCCGGCTGATAAAGCCTTTATCAATCCGATGCTCGGCAGCCAGATCACGGGCGGCAGTTCGAGCGTCAAAGCCTTTTTTGAACCGCTCAGAAAATCAGCGGCTTCGGTCCGCGAAATGTTGATTTCCGCCGCCGCGCAAAAATGGAATGTCGCACCTGAAACCTGCCGCGCGGAATCGGGAAAAGTCATTCACGCAGCTTCCAAACGAACGATTGCTTACGGCGAACTGCTCGAAGACGCTTCAAAGCTGACGCCGAACGCGAATCCGAAACTCAAAGATCCGAAAGATTTTAAGATCATCGGTAAAAATATGCCGAGGCTCGATACGCCTGGCAAAGTCAACGGTTCGGGCATTTTCGGGATCGATGTCAAGGTCGAAGGAATGTTGACGGCGACTGTTCTGCGCAGTCCGGTTTTTGAAGGAAAAGTAAAATTGGTCGATGATTCTGCCGCAAAAAGCGTCAAAGGCGTGCGCGCAGTTGTTCCGCTTGAATACGGTGTCGGCGTGGTAGCCGATAATTATTGGGCGGCGAAAAAAGGACGCGACGCGCTGAAAGTCGAGTGGGACGGCGGAAAACTTGCAAATGTCAGCAGCGAAAGTATTTATAAAGATTACGTGGAAGCTGCAAATAACGAAAAAAGCTTGGAAGCGAAAAAGATCGGCGATGTGAACGCGGCAAAATCAAGCGCGGCTAAAACCGTCGAAGCGGTTTATTTCGCGCCGTATTTGAGCCACGCGACGATGGAGCCGATGAATTTTACGGCGGATGTTCGCGCCGACGGCTGCGAGCTGTGGGGCGGCATTCAGGGGCAATTGATCATTCAGAAAGTGGTTGCGCAAACGCTCGGGTTCGCGCCCGAAAAGGTCAAGGTCAATACGACCCTGCTCGGCGGCGGATTTGGTCGGCGGATCGGGTTGGATTATGTGATGGATGCGGTCCTGCTTTCAAAAGCGGTCGGCAAACCCGTCAAAGTTATCTGGACGCGCGAAGACGACATGCAGCACGATTTCTATCGTCCGGCGACCTACAACAAGATGTCAGCGGGAATAAATGCGGACGACAAACCCGTTTTTTGGGAACATCGCGTTGTCAATCCGTCGATCATGGCTCCGCTCGCGCCGATCATTTTCGGTTTTGCGCTTCCAGCCACACAGGTTGACGATTCTTCGGTTGAGGGCGCGTCAACTCTGCCGTATGAGATTCCGAATCTGCAAGTCGATTGGATTCGCAAAGATACCGGAATTCCGGTCGGTTTTTGGCGTTCGGTCGGAAGCTCGCACACGGCTTTTTCGACCGAATGTTTTCTCGATGAAGTCGCCTTTGCCGCGAAAAAAGATCCATATGAATTTCGGCGTTCACTGCTCGAAAAACATCCGCGTCACAAGGCAACACTCGAACTGGCGGCGACCAAAGCCGGTTGGGGCAAGCCTTTAGCGAAAGGCATTTTTCAAGGCATTGCCGTGCACGAAAGCTTCGGAAGCTATGTCGCGCAAGTTGCCGAAATTTCAGTTTCAAAAGATGGAAACTTGAAAGTTCACCGCGTCGTCTGCGCGATCGATTGCGGACAGGTCGTCAATCCCGATACGGTCGTCGCACAGATGGAAAGCTGCATCATTTTCGGTTTGACCGCCGCACTTTACGGGGAAATCACGATCAAAAACGGGCGCGTCGAGCAGCGAAACTTCTACGATTACAAGATGCTGCGAATGAATGAAACGCCGAAAATCGAAGTTTACATCGTCGAAAGCAACGAAAAACACGGCGGCGTCGGCGAACCCGGCACCCCGCCGATCGCCCCGGCGGTCGTCAACGCGATCTTTGCCGCGACCGGCAAACGCATCCGACAATTACCGATTCGCGCCGAAGAACTGAAAATGGCTTAAACGGAGGGAAACAAAAGATGAAAAAAACTGAAAAATTGTTAAATCGCGATGTTTTTAAGCTGATTGTAATAAGCGCGGCGTGTCTGCTTTTTGTCGGCTTTGCGTGGTCGAATCAGACTCGAAAGGTTGCAAATGATGATGCACCGGCAACTCTCAAACTTGAAACGAAAGAAGAAATTTCAAAATCTGCGTTTTCTGAAGCTTACAAAGTTTTTATGTCGCCGCGCTGCGCCAATTGCCATCCGGGCGGCGATGTTCCGACGCAAACGGACGCGATGACCCTGCATTCGCAGAACATCGTTCGCGGCGCCGACGGCAAAGGCAAATACGGGATGAAATGCGCGACCTGTCACCAATCGGAAAATCTCGAAGGCGAACATCTGCCGCCCGGAGTTTCAAGCGGCTGGAAAATGCCGCCCGCCAATATGAAAATGGTTTTTCAAGGTCGTAGTGCGCGTCAGCTTTGCGAACAATTTAAGGATTCGAAACAAAACGGCGGCAAAAATACTCTCGCCGAAGCGATGGAACATCTCGAAAAAGATCCGCTCGTGCTCTGGGGATGGTCGCCGGGCAACGGTCGCAGCGTACCGCCGCTCTCGCACGAAGAATTTATGAAAAATATTCACGCGTGGATGGATAACGGCGCGGCGTGTCCCGACTAAACAGGCGTTTGGTTGACTAAAGCCATTAAAAATACTAAACTTTTAACTTCAAACGTGGTGAGTTACGGCAACTTGCGACCACGCAAAAAATCGCTAAAAAGCTAAGAGTTTCAAACCGAATAATTTTTATAGAAAGAAAACTCTGCGCTTGTTTGGCGCGGAGTTTTTTTGATTTCGTTAGTCGTTCGTAGTTAATTGTAAGTTGCCAAAATATATGTAACAAACAACTAACCATGAGCCGAAAATATTTATGAAATTTCTCGAATTATTAAAAGAAAAAGTCGTCGTCTTTGACGGCGCGATGGGAACGTTTCTGCAATCGAAAGATTTGACGATTGAGGATTGGGGCGGAGCGAATTTTGAAAATTGCTCGGAAAATCTGCTTTACACGCGACCTGATTTGATCGAAGAAGTTCACACAGGCTTTTTAGAAGTCGGTTGCGATGTTATTGAAACCAATTCGTTCGGCGGCGGTTTAGTCGTCTTAAAAGAATTCGGCATTGCCGATAAAGCCTATGATGTCAACAAACGAGCGGCGCAAATCGCAAAGCGTTTGGCGAACGATTATTCGACCAGACATCAGCCGCGTTTTGTTGCCGGTTCGATGGGACCCGGCACAAAACTTCCGACACTCGGCGATATAACTTACGAAAATTTGAAGAAATCTTACGACGAGCAAGTGCGCGGACTTTTCGACGGCGGCGTCGATCTGTTTATCGTCGAAACTTGTCAGGATATTTTGCAGACGAAAGCCGCGCTTCGTTCGATCTTCGAGTTTTTCGAGCGGCAGCGTATCAAACTTCCCGTCATCGCGCAGGTCACGATCGAAACTTTCGGGACGATGCTCAACGGAACGGAAATCTCCGCCGCGCTGACGGCGCTTGAACCTTACGGAATCGATATTATTGGGATGAATTGCGGCACAGGTCCCGACCAAATGACCGAAAACGTCAAATATCTGTGCGAAAATTCGCCGTTTCCCGTGTCGGTTCTGCCGAACGCCGGAATGCCCGAAGTTAAGGACGGACAACAGTTTTACACCGAAACGCCCGAAAATTTCTCAAAAAAAGTCGAACATTTTGCCAAAGATTTCGGTGCGAACGTCGTCGGCGGTTGTTGCGGAACTTCGTTTGAACATCTTCGGCAAACTGTCGAAAAAATGCTGAATGTCACGCCGAAACAACGGAACGCAAAATTTACGCCCGCCGCGTCTTCGATCTATTTTTCTCAGCCCTACACGCAGGATAATTCGTTTTTGATCGTCGGCGAGCGCGTCAATGCGTCGGGTTCTAAAAAAATGCGCGATTTGCTGCAAGCCGAAGATTGGGACGGTTTGATAAAACTCGCCAAAGAACAGGAACGCGAAGGCGCGCATATTTTGGATGTCAACGTCGATTTTGTCGGGCGCGACGGCGTCGCCGATATGCACACGCTCGTTTCCAAACTCGTCACAAACGTCAAAATTCCTCTGATGCTCGACTCGACCGAATGGGAAAAAATGGAAGCCGGACTAAAACTCGCGGGCGGCAAATGTATTTTGAATTCGACCAATTACGAAGACGGCGAACCGCGCTTTATCAGGCTTTTGGAACTTGCCAAAGAATACGCGGCGGCAATTGTGATCGGTTTGATCGACGAAGATGGAATGGCGCGAACGGCGGAAGATAAGGTGAAAATCGCCAGCCGCGCATTCAAACAAGCGACGGAATTCGGTATCCAGGCGCACGATATATTCTTTGACCCGCTCGCGCTGCCGATCTCGACCGGAATCGAAGAAGACCGCGCCAACGCGCTCGAAACCATTAAATCAATCAAACAAATTCACGCGGAAATGCCTGAGGCGAATATCATCTTAGGCGTTTCAAATGTCAGTTTCGGTTTGAATCCGGCATCGCGGATCGTTTTGAATTCGATCTTTTTGCACGAATGCGTCGAAGCGGGAATGAATTCGGCGATCGTCAACGCCTCGAAAATCCTGCCCTTAAATCGCTTTAACGAACACGAGATCGAAGTCGCGCTCGAACTGATCTACGATAAACGTAAATTTGAAGGCGACATCTGCACTTACGATCCGCTTGGCGAATTTACGACGATGTTTCTCGGCAAAACAGCGAAATCAATGAAGGTTGACACATCGAATCTGTCGATCGAAGAAAAACTCAAACATCACATTATCGACGGCGAAAAGATCGAACTCGAAGATCATCTGCGCATCGCGCTCGAAACGTATCCTGCGCTCGAAATCGTCAACGAAATTTTGCTCGGCGGAATGAAGACGGTCGGCGATTTATTTGGTAGCGGGCAGATGCAATTGCCGTTCGTTTTGCAGTCGGCGGAAGTAATGAAAACGGCGGTCAAATTTCTTGAACCCTTTATGGAAAAGGTCGAAGGCGAACAATCGAAAGGCGTGATGGTGCTTGCGACCGTCAAAGGCGACGTTCACGATATCGGCAAAAATCTGGTCGATATTATTCTGACGAATAACGGTTACCGCGTTGTTAATCTTGGAATCAAACAGCCGATCGACGATATTTTGAAAGCCGTCGAAGAGCAAAAATGCGATGCCGTCGGGATGAGCGGTCTTTTGGTCAAATCGACGCTCGTGATGCGCGATAATCTCGAAATTATGAACGAACGCGGGATAAATGTTCCCGTTATTTTGGGCGGCGCGGCGTTGAACCGCAAATATGTCGATAACGATTTGATTCCGATTTATAACGGCAAACTTTTCTATGCGCGTGATGCTTTTGACGGACTTCACGCGATGGACAAATTGACGAGTAAAGTTTCAAGATTAGAAAGTAACGAGTCGGAGAAAGCGAAATCAGCGGCGGCGGGCGAATTGTCAGAACCATCTGCGATAGCGGATGGTTTAAGCGATGATTCATTGAACGCAAATTTAATTGAAACAGTAATGGACGCAGAAGATTTAGTCGGTGAAGACGCCAAACTCGGCAAACAAGCGGCGCGGGTTTCGTCGCGCAGCGTCGGCGACACGACGCACACGACGAAATCTGAGATTTCATCTGCGGAGATCATTCCGACTGCGCCGTTTTATGGCTCAAAGGTTGTTGAGATCAAAGATTTGTCGAAAGTTTTCGCCTTTATCAACGAAACCGCGCTGTTCAAAGGTCAATGGCAGTATAAACAAGGAAAATCGTCGAAAGAAGATTACGCAAAACTTTTGGAAACCACGGTTTATCCGAAATTCAAGGAAATCAAAACGCAAGCGACCCGCGATAAATTGCTCGAAGCAAAACTCGTCTATGGATATTTTCCGTGTCAGTCCGAAGGCAACGATCTGATCATTTATCAGGACGACGAACGGACGGAAAAAATGCGTTTCACATTTCCGCGTCAACCGATCGAACAACGCGGCGGCAAAAATCTGTGTCTGGCGGATTATTTCGCGCACAAAGATTCGGGCAAAATCGATACGGTCGCCTTTGATTTGGTAACGATGGGACGCAAGGCAAGCGAACACGCCGCCGAACTTTTCAAAGCCGACAAATACAACGATTATCTGCTGTTTCACGGTCTTTCGGTCGAATCGGCGGAGGCGCTCGCCGAAATGTGGCACAAACGAATCCGCGAAGAATTAGGCATTGCCGGTGCGGACGCGCCCGAACTAGCCAAACTTTTTCATCAGGGCTACCAAGGCTCGCGTTACAGTTTCGGTTATCCGGCGTGTCCGAATCTTGAAGACCAAACGAAACTCTTTGAATTATTGAAACCCGAACGAATCGATGTCGAACTCTCGGAAGAATTCCAGCTTCATCCCGAACAATCGACTTCGGCGATCATCATTCATCATCCAGAGGCGAAGTATTTTAATATTGAATAAATGCCAGAAAATTTTGATTACGTTAATGATATTGGTGCTTTTTCGCTCCAACAAAAACGAAAATTCTACGTTCTGCTTGGACATAATCTAACCGTCTCCGTGCGAGCCATTTGTTGGGATGATAATTATTCTGAACAAGAAAAAATTGTTGGAATGAGGGAGATTAACGAAATAATGCATCGATTAATTTTTCGCGTCGAAGAACTTTTCAATATATCAGAGCTTGAAGAAGATTCTTGGACTGAAGCAGACTTTTGGGCGTTAATAAAAGATTGCTGTTTTGTAAATGAAAAAGTTCTCGCAGGAAATATTGGTTGGGCGATAAAAGTAAGCCGTGATTTTTGTTTAAAACAATAATATGCAACACAATTACTCAATCAAGTTATTCATTTTATATAATTTCGGATAAATTCAAAGAGTGATTGAACAATACGAACAAAATGATGTTTTAGAGCAGTTTTAGGATTAGTGTATGGACCAATTAGTCAGAACCATCTGCCGCAAGCGGGTGGTTGAATCCAAACATTCGCACGACC